>JBOGQL010000131.1:0-8411 GCA_050748985.1 Nitrososphaera sp.
TCAGGTTCAACATTCCCATTGGGTACAACGACGGTAAATTGTTCAGCCTCTGATACACGCGGCAATACAAGGACCGGTTCGTTTACTGTGACAGTGCAGGATACAACCCTACCAGCAGTATCCATAACCAGCCCAACCAACGGCCAAGCTGTGAGTGGAACACTCGGCGTATCCGCAAGTGCCAGTGATCAGGTTGGTGTTGCATATGTTGACTTTTTCACGGGCACTAGTCTCCCTCTCCAATACATGGGGCGAGATTTCTCGTCTCCATACTCCTTTAGCGTAAATACCTGGTTGTACTCTGACGGCAACCGTCAGTTCCAAGCCAAGGCGGTTGATAGTCACGGTAATGTAAAGTACTCTGGGATAGTGGAAGTAACGATAGAAAACGCTCCAGCTAGCGATACCACTCCACCTGTAGTAACTGCTCCGGCAAACCAGATTGCTGAATCGACCAGTGCGTCAGGAAGAGTGATTACTTACCCAGCAGCAACAGCCACCGACAATGTGGATGGCACGTTGACCGCTACATGCACACCAGCTTCGGGTTCTATGTTCCCACTGGGCACTACAACAGTAACATGTACCGCCACAGACTCATCAGGTAACACAGGGACAGATTCATTTACAGTCACAGTTAGAGACACCACCCCACCGACATTGACCCTGCCTTCAAGCATGACAGTAGAAGCCACCAGTGCCTCAGGAAGAATTGTAACATTTACAGCAACAGCCACCGACATTGTTGACGGTTCGCGTCCAGTGACTTGCACGCCATCTTCAGGTTCAACATTCCCATTGGGTACAACGACGGTAAATTGTTCAGCCTCTGATACACGCGGCAATACAAGGACCGGTTCGTTTACCGTGACAGTAAGAGAAACCACTCCACCAACCGTGGTAATAACAAGCCCAGCCGATGGCTCGACATTGAAGGGGACATGGGTAACAGTCTCTGTTTCGGCATCTGACGCGACCGGAATTGCCAGAGTTGAAATCTACGTGGATGGAAACCTCAAGACTACTCTGACAGGCTCGGGACCATCATACACCTACTCGCTGAACATAAAGAAGCTCGGTACAGGGAATCACATCATAAAGGCGATCGCGTATGACCTCTATGGCAATAGCGCCAGCGATAGCAACACTATCACGACGAGCAAAAGGTAGTAGTGTTCAGCAGTCAAGTGCAAGAGATGATTAGGGCTGACTTTCTCGCGTCCCAAAAGAAGGTTCTTTTGAAATTGGCACGTGAGATAATAGATTTTTTGGTTATCGAATAGTGAAAAGGATGTGTAGCAGGGCGAGTTCTGCCCGTTCCCTGGCCCCCCACCACGGCTAGTGGTACCCCCCTAGCGCTGCAATTATGGCGCTGTCACCATTTGCATCATCATTGCCTGAACCATATCTTACTTCCGGTGAAAAAGCACTTTCAGCAGAGTCAGGCCGAGCTAACTCAATATGAATGCACTTTAGAACTATGCTGCTTCAGTTTCTTCTTGCTGCTAAATGCGGCCGAACAATTCGGACACACGTTCATCCGGCGGGAACCACCTTCGCTCCGGAATAAAGAACGGGGGAAGTAAGAGATTTTTTCACTCGCACGAATTTCGCCCGCCGGCCCAGAATCATCTTCTACATCGTCACCCATGGGGTTCACCTAAATTTTGCTGCAGTGCTCTATAACATAATGTAGGTCATCAGAATAACACTCTAGTTCCCCACCAGCAACCACCGGTTCTCACAGGGTTAGACATCGAGCTAGCAGAATACGTTAATTAGCCGGACGAACGACCGATAAATTATCGTGGGCACGCAGACTACTGCCGAATACGAAGAACTGCTGAAACGCCTGCAGGGCAAGCTGGGCAATACCGCAAGGAAAGCGAAAGGAAGGCTAGAGATCCCCGTCCCGCAAATAGTCTGGGTAGGCAGAAAAACCGTATTCCGCAACTTTATGGAATTTCCAAAGGCTTTGAGAAGGGAGCCCGAAAAGTTCTTGCTTTACCTTAACAAGGAGCTCGCGTCGGCAGGCTACATCGCTGGAGAGCGCGTTATCTTCATCGGCCGCAAGACTCCATCTTCATTTCAGGCTCTGATCGACCGCTATGTCAAGGACTACGTGCAGTGCCCGGTCTGCGGCAGTCCAGACACACGCACGGAGAAGATCAAGAAACTGGGCTTTCTCATCTGCGATGCGTGTGGCGCCAAGTCTTCCATAAAGGGCAATTATGCATGACGTGAGGCAAGTTTCTCCCGACTTCGCTAAGAAAGGCCTTGTTACGACTTTCTGATCATTGAATTATCTTTTTGCATCAGCTCTGGACCTAATGCGTGCTGATGCAAACATAGACGTCCTAGGTTTTTCCGCTCGACAAAAAGTCATAGTGGTGCAGATTCTTAATCCATGCAGTTATAATCGAAATGTCTGGCTGGTGAAAAGGCTTCATCTGAGCGTTCATTTCGTTGAACTCGGCGACCTTTTTCCTGATAGCGTGGCTTCTTCCGGCCACATGCTCGTTGACTGAAAAAGAGCCCATCACTTCATCACAGATGTTGCATCTTATGTCGCCCATGACTTTGTACCGCGGCATCTTCATTATCTACTGCCGCACCAAACCGGCTAGGCGCATGCGTCAGCTTTTTTGATCCGGCGTAGGTTCGCGTATCGTGTCAAGGACGTACTTTAGCTCAGGATCGTTCGCCAGCTTCTCGATGAATCCTTTGACTATCTGCCGCGTGGTGCGATCGGCCGCACCCTGTCCCCTGTGCTGCACGTTTACCACATAGTCATAAACGAACGGCGTTATGTACATCGAGCAAACATCTGAGATCCATCCAAATAGAGTATCAGTGGTCTTGTCTTCAATCATCGCCTGCTTTTTCTCCTCAAACATCCTGCCAATGACGCGAACATTGTAGAGGTACATCTTTTTTCCTGTCTTCTGTTCGACTCCAGTAAAAAGGACCGAATCGCGGTTGTCATAAATGAGACCAAAGGAAACGTTGTATGGCATCTTGACATGCTTTGATTTCGGCGCGTACTCGAAGAGCTCGTCCATCAGCGCCTTGAGGAGCCTGTAAAATCGTTCGACGCTCTTTTGCTTTTCATCGTTTTTCTTCTTGCCGCTGTGTGGTCCCACCGCAGTCGACTACGAGGAATGCCGATTAAAACATTGACCCGATGCGTACAATGCTTGGGAGAGCCCGGGTTTTTGTAAAAAATATGAGATGTACCACCTCAATCCCCAAGATTTACCAATATTCACCTCATGACTGACATCGTATGAACTGTTTTTACTCTTAAATTGGATAAAGTTGACTATGGGTGATAAGTACCAACTATCTACTATCTCAATAATGACAGCAATAATGTCGCTTCACAACGAAGCAACAACTTCAAGGGGCAGCTTTACAACCGGACAGAGCTGGGGCGCGCTGAGGAAGGCATGGAAGGGCTACAGGATCGCCAAGGTACAGGGCGATAACGCAAGGATGAGGGAATACGCGACCAAGATAAGAAAGATCCAGGGAGAACTGGGAGTAAGCGTTGCATCATTCCCGCACTTGGGCATCCACTGAGTGCGGTCTCTTTTCTTTTTCATCTATTTCTAGCGGTAACTCGAACCACCATCTCCTGACAGGTGCCTTATTTTCATCTCGATCTGCGCCTTTGATACCGCCCCTACGATGACCTCGACAGGCTTGCCGGCCCTGAATATCATGATCGTGGGGATGCTCTGTATGCCAAATGAGGCGGAAACCATCTGGTTCTCGTCGACGTTTACTTTTCCAAAAACCGCCTTTCCCGAGTACTCCCTTGCCAGCTGCTCTATTATCGGCGAAACGATCCTGCACGGGCCGCACCACGGAGCCCAAAAGTCAACAAGCATGAGAGGATACTTTGCCACCTCGGCCGCAAAATTCGAATCGGTGAGAACCATTGGCTCGATGATGGCAGCCATCATCGCCTTGGCAGAGGCTGCCTTTTGCATCTCTGCCAACTTTCTCTGCTTGATTGCCTCGAGTTCATCGTCAGCGCTCATACAGGCGATGCGTCAAGCATCGGCTATATTTCTTGCGAGCGAGGGCGATATCTAGAAATTATGAGAGCGCATTTTCTGGGATGGTCTGCATTGGAGAAAGAAGATGTCGAGGTGGCTCCCGAGGATTTCCAGGACGAGACGGTCCCCAAGGAAGATACCGAGGACTTGAGGAAGCAACTGGATTCTGCAAGAGAGGAGCTGAAAAAAGCGCAGGAGTCATCCGAGGCCCACCTCACCAAAATGAAATATCTCATCGCCGACTTTGACAACTACCGAAAGCAGATGGAAAAGCAGGTCGCCACAAGGTCAGAATCTATCAAGGCGGAGCTCCTGCTAAAGTTCTTGAATATCCGAGACGATCACATGAGAGCCCTCTCGGTGGCAAAGCAGAGCAAGACCGAGCCCGTGGTTATTGAAGGGCTTGAGGGCATCATGAGGAACATCGATACTCTGCTCACCAAGGAGGGCGTGATGGAAATCGAGACCATCGGGACGCCATTTGATGCGAACGTCCACGACGCCATTGCCCATTCTGAGCATGACGGCGTCCCCGAGAATACGGTCACGGCCGAGATAAGGAAGGGTTACATGCTCAACGGCAGGGTCCTCAGGCCAAGCCTGGTAGAAATCTCCAGGAAGATAGTTAAAAATAGCGTTTCTGACACTACTAATGAATCGGACAGCGATAAACAAGGAGACTGAGAGAAAATGGGAAAAATAATAGGCATAGATCTTGGAACGAGCAACTCGGCTGCCGCAAGCATGATAGGCGGCAAGCCCACGATAATTCAAGCGGCAGAAGGTACGTCGGTAGGAGGCAAGGCATTCCCCTCGGTGGTAGCATTCACCCGAGAGGGCCAGCTCATAGTAGGCGAGCCTGCAAGGCGGCAGATGATCTCAAATCCGGATGGGACCGTGATTGCGGCAAAGCGCAAGATGGGCACTGACTTTAGGTTCAAAGTGTATGGCAAGGAATACACGCCGCAGCAGATTTCGTCTTTTATCCTGCAAAAGATCAAGCGCGATGCCGAGGCGTTCTTGGGCGAGACGGTTGACAGGGCAGTCATTACAGTTCCCGCTTATTTCAATGACAACCAGAGGCAGGCCACCAAGGACGCGGGCGAGATAGCGGGCCTCCAGGTGGTCAGAATAATAAACGAGCCGACGGCAGCGTCGCTTGCGTACGGGCTTGACAAGGGGTCCAAGGACCTGAAGATCATGGTCTTTGATCTTGGAGGCGGCACGCTGGATGTCACGATAATGGACATGGGAAGCGGCGTATTCCAGGTCAAGACCACTTCAGGCGACACGCATCTGGGCGGCACTGACATGGACAACACCCTAGTCGAATTCGTTGTACAGGAGTTCCGCAAGCAATCGGGCCTTGACGTGAGAAATGACAATGCGGCCATGATGAGAATAAGAGAAGCAGCGGAAAAAGCCAAGATAGAGCTCTCAAATGTGGTCAGCTCAGAGATCAACCTGCCCTTCCTCGCGTACGACCCCTCATCGGGCCCGAAGAATTTCATACTAACTTTGACAAGGGCCAAACTCGAAGAGCTGCTAAGACCAATCATCGAGCGCTGCAGACAGCCGATGATGCAGGCGCTAGCTGACGCCAAGATGCAGCCGGCCGATGTTGACAAGATAATCCTCATCGGCGGCCCGACAAGAATGCCGATGGTCAGGCAATTCGTCGCGACTGTAATGGGGAAGGAGACGGAGCGCGGGGTCGACCCGATGGAGGCCGTTGCGATGGGCGCTGCCATACAGGGAGCGATAATTTCCGGCGATGTTTCGACCGACATCCTGCTAGTAGACGTTACGCCGCTCACGCTCGGCGTTGAAGTGCTGGGGGGCCTCAAAGAGCCGCTCATCGACCGCAATACTACAATCCCGACCAAAAAGAGCAAAATATTCACGACGGCCGCTGACTTCCAGACCGCTGTGACGATACACGTGGTGCAGGGAGAGCGGCCCATGGCATCGGACTGCGTGTCGCTTGGAATGTTCAACCTGGCGGGAATACCGCCGGCGCCAAGGGGAGTGCCGCAGATCGAAGTCACATTCGACATTGACGCAAACGGGATAATGAACGTCGCTGCAAAGGACACGGCCACGCAAAAGGAAGCGAAGATCACGATAACGGCAAACAACAAACTCTCCAAGGACGAAATAGAGAAGCTAAAGCGTGAGTCGGAACAGTTCGCAGAAGCCGACAAGAAGAAAAGGGAAGAAGTCGAGCTCAAGAACGAGGCCGATAACCTCATTTACGCTGCCGAGAAACTGGTAAAGCAGGATCTTAAGGACAAGGTCAGCCCCGACCACGTTGAAAGGGTGAACAAGGCTTCGCAGGAGTTGCGCGACGCTATCGCGAGCAGCAATATTGAAAGCATCAAGGCGAAGGTGCAGGAGCTAAAGAGCATACTGGCAGAGATAAGCACAAAGGCCTACCAGACCGCTGGTGCAGCGCAAGGCTCCACGTCAGGAGGTGCACAGGGACCGCAGGCCGAGGGCTTTGGAGCAGGCCCGACGGGAGCAGCTGCAGGACCGAACCCGTCGCCATGACGACAGTATATTAATTGAAAAAAGGAACATCACTCGGCGTGGTGGGTGAGCGAAAATGAGCAGCGGCAAACAGGACTATTATGAAGTGCTTGGCGTGCAAAAGAACGCGAGCACTGAGGAGATCAAGAACACATACCGCAAGCTCGCGCTGCAATACCATCCCGACCGCAACAAGGGTGCCGGAGCCGAGGAAAAATTCAAAGAAATATCTGAAGCGTACGCCGTGCTATCAGACCCAGAAAAACGAAAACGCTACGACACGTACGGCCACGTCGGGCCTGAAGAAGTCTTCCGCGGATCGGAAGCGAACTTTGACGAAATATTCCGCGACATTGGATTTGGCGGCTTTCGCGATATCTTTGATCAGTTCTTCGGGGGCCGGCGTGGCGGCTTTGGCGAAGACATGTTCGGCTTTGGCGGCTTTGGGCGTAACCGCGGACGGGACATCGTCTTTGAGATGGAGCTTGGCCTCGAAGACGTTTTGAGAGGTAGAAGAGAAGAGGTAGAAGTTCCGCGTCTTCACAAGTGCGGAGTCTGTGGCGGGACCGGCGCGGCGGAGGGAACAAAGCCGCGCAAATGCACGGTTTGCGATGGCCAGGGTCAGACAAAGCGCGTGTACAGCCAGAACAGGTTTTCCACTTTTGTTTCGTTGGAGCCGTGCAGGACCTGCAGGGGCAAGGGTCAGATAATCGACAGGCCCTGCGGAAACTGCAAGGGAACCGGCAGGGCAAGACAGGTAAAAAAGATCAAGCTGGAGATCCCGCCAGGTGCAGAGGACGGAATGGCTCTCCAGCTTCGAGGCGAGGGCGAGATGCCCGAAGACGGGGGCGCGCCTGGCGACCTGCTCGTGCGCATCAGAGTGAAGCCGCACCCGCAGTTCGAGCGGATCGATGACATCCACTTGCTCTACAACCTTGATGTCAAGTTCACCGACCTTGCCCTCGGAAGGGAGCTCATCGTTCCGACTCTTGAAGGGAGTGAGAAACTAAAAATCCAGCAGGGCACGCAGCCCAATTCTGTCCTGCGCCTAAAAGGCAAAGGTCTCCCGCGGTATGGGGGCTCTGGCCGCGGCGACCAGCTCGTAAGGATCAACGCCAAAGTGCCTACTAAGCTCAGCGACAGGCAAAAGTCTATCCTCAAAGAGCTCGCGAAAGAATTCGAAGACTGACTGAAAATGTCAGCGTAGCAGATCTACTATTGGTGAAACGGCTTGCAAGGAACCGTTCCCGCTGCTGGCCGGAATAGCAAAATGACTAGGCCGCAACAAAAATGCTTTAATAGAGTTTAGGCGCTTTTTCAAGTATATGTCGTCACCATTTGATGAGTGGTTCGGATCTAGAAGAAAGCGCTTCGGATCATGGTTTCCTGACGTGGACGAAATGATGAAGCAGATGGAGAGGATGATGCAGGAAGCATTCAAGAATATGGAGCAGCAGGTGCCAAAGAGCCTGGTCCGCGAGCGCAAGCTGGACGATGGATCCATCGTGCGCGAAACGGGACCGATTGTTTACGGCTACTCAGTAAAGATAGGTCCAGATGGCAAGCCAGTGGTGCGCAAGTTTGGCAACATCGACGCTTTCCCAAATCTGCTAGGTGGCGGCATGGCTCTCAAAGATGAGCGAGAACCTCTCATCGATATCATCAGAGGCGAGGGTGAGCTGCGCGTCGTGGCAGAGGTGCCCGGCGTCAGCAAGCAGGATCTTAAGGTTACTGCTGACGAGAATTCCGTGACGATAGAATCACTTACAGGCGAACCACGTTATCACAAGCGCGTCGAACTGCCAGACGTCGTAGACC
>JBOGQL010000132.1:0-3901 GCA_050748985.1 Nitrososphaera sp.
ACTTTTCACAAGGCGGGCGACTATACTGTAACCCTTCAAACCAGGATATCAGGAGACGAGAAATATCAGGCGAATCCGCTCGAGGCTAATTTCGATCTCGTCGTTGAGGATCCCGAAGGGCCCGCAATCCGGCTCGACGAGCTGATGCTCTTCTACGTTACGCCAGCTGCAGTAGTAATCGCCGGGATTGTCGTCTATCTACATGCCAAGAAAAAGCCGTAACTGTTCTGCAGGCTTACTACAATGCCGATTGATTTCTACGCTCGACATAGTTGGGATGAGCAAGATTTTTCCGAGAAATAGGTTCAACGGGCCGCGGAGAAATTAGCCGGGCCGCGAATCGAATCAATAGTCCTGCCAATTTCCAGCAAAAAGCTATATCTGTCGGGATCGCCAAGTCTATTCCTGGCTCGCTTGTATACAGCTAAGTTTTACATTTCTTCTTTAATGTTCTGCTCTTCACTAGGTTGATTCAATGATATTAGACTCGTCTACTCCAAATCTTTATTTTGCATTCTTTGTCCAGTGATCGTGTGAAGCGACATTTCGTTACGCTCACGCTGCTAGCCGTTGTTATTTCAGCATCCTCTGCCGTCAATGCATACGGCCACGGACTCGGACAAGATCAAGCTGTTCCCGTTACAGTCGCGGAAAAACTGGTTACTGTAGAGGGGATCATCAGACCAGCCTCGATACCCTTTCCCGCTTTATCTGACACACCGACTCTCTTGATTAGGACCTATGATGCAAATAGTAACGTTACCATCGCTGGCATAGATTACAGTGTAGTAGTCGAGCTGCGCAACGAAACTTTGCTGGAGCAGCGCTTCAGATCTTCTGATGGAACAATCCTGGCAAACCTGATCCCTGACAAGGACTTGGCTGGCTGGCTGATCACCGGCCACGAGTCCGCCAAGCCCGGGGATCAGATCGAGATAAGCCTTGGAAATCCAATTGAGTTAAGGAGTGGGATACTTGTAACAGGCGGGCTCTACCACATAACCGTGACCTTGGAAAAAGGCAGCAAGGGCTTGGCGTTGCAGGAGGAGGTACGGTTCGACCTCTATGTCAGCGTGTCGCATGCACTTCGCTTCAAGGCAGAAACGCTGCAAGGGGAGCAGGACATGGTGATAAAGACCTATTACGACGACGTCACAGATTTCAGCTATCTGAATGGCACAATTACATTTGTGATGCCGTTCAACTGGGATCGTGCCTACGTAAATCAGGTCAGCGTACTACACATGGAAGTACAATTTCCAAAGTCCGTAAATGAGCTACGGACGAACAGCTACAGCGGGACGCTTAACGGTGCCGTGCTTCCGGCAGACTCAATTTTGATAGATGATTACACCTCTGAGGAAAACCGCGTCGTGCATTTTGTGGTTTCTGCCGCGAGGCTCTCGTTCATAGCCGACTCGATTGACAGAGGTAGCGACGCCGCATTGTTTTCTCTCAAACCTGCCGAAAAGCCAAACTTCCCGCTCGACTTGGTCTCTGCACCACGAGGAAAGTACTTGTTCCAGCTCGCTTGGGGGCCAGACATCATCGAAACAGGCATGCCAATTACCTTTGTCATGAACCTTCAGGATCCCGGGACCGGGGATCTCAGTCGTCACTCCTATTTTGATTTCGTGTTGGTGCAGAATGGCAATGAGGTCCACCGGCAGCGACTTTCGTCGGACTTTGGAGCCTACTCTCACGAATTTACATTCTCGCAGCCTGGCACTGCCACGTTGACTGCAAATAATATCAACGGGGAAGGAGAAAGAGCAGAAATTAATCTGGTGGTATTGCAGGGCACGAACCCACCTCCTCAACAGCCCTCACCGCAGCCGAGCGGCTGCCTCATAGCTACCGCCGCATTTGGCTCGGAGCTCGCCCCACAGGTTCAATACCTGCGTGATTTCCGCGATCATTACATTCTCTCTACAACCTCCGGATCTTCATTCATGAGTACTTTCAATTCAATTTACTATTCTTTCAGCCCTCAAGTAGCTGACTACGAGAGGAAGCAGCCATGGCTCCAGGCAACTGTGAAAGCCGCGCTGTACCCGTTGTTCGGAATATTAATGGCCGCGGAGCGCTCTGCCTCGTTAGCTGGAGGTGAGGTCGGCGCCGTCTTGGCCGGCACAACCGCGAGTGCACTCATTGGCTGCGTTTATTTTTTGCCTGCAGGGATTGCTGCGAGCAAGAGGGTAAGCGCCAGGATGCTCCTATTCGTCATCGCCTCTTCGGGGATCTTTCTGGCTGCGACAATCCTGCTCTTGCCTGCCATGCTGCCGCTGAGCACATCGGCCTTTGTCCTCGCCGCAGCGGGTGCATCAGCAATAATGCTGGCAAAGATAATTATTCGATTGTACGGACGCAGATCACTTTGATTGCCTAGGTGAGCACATCGCGCAGCTTGCCCTTTTTCTTTGCGATCTTGACTTCCCGGGCTATTCTCCTTCCCATGCTCATAGGTTCGTCGTAAAGCAGGCCGGAATACGGCGACCCGTCCAAGTATAGGTTGGTGCCGGCGACAATCCTTGCAGAGAATTCGAACGTCGTGAAGCGACCCTCGCTATCATACACTCCCTCAAGGCAGAATGGTCCCGTCATTCCAGGCGGCACCAAGCGCTTCGTGGCGCTCACAAAATTCTCTCCCATCTTGTAGACCTCGTCCAGCAGCGATTCACGCAAGACGAGCGGCATATTTCCGATGACGTTGTAAGATGGCTCCACTCCCGCTCCCAGCTGCTGCTTTGCGGGGATTCTGCCAAGTCCGTCAATGTCAGATTCGTACCTTCTGTCAATCCCTAAAAGCTCGAGGCTGCGCGCGACGGGTGAGTAAAAGTAGTGCAGGTACACAGGAACCCCTCTGATGAATTCCTGTATGTAGAGATCATCTTCGCTCCGGATCGACTTCTGTTCGATAAGCCGGTGCGCACCTTCTTCAAAGCTGTCGCGATTCCATGCGAGATAGTAGCCGCGACCTCCTGCCGCGCCGTGGAGCTTTACTATGCACAGCCCGTTAATGTCGCCTTTGGATTTCACCTGAGTGGGGACTCTTAGGCTCGCTTCGCGCATCAGCCTCTCCTTGAGATTCCTGTCGGCTTCCCAGCGAAGAATCCACTTGTTTCCAAATACGGGCGTATCAATCCTTTCAATTTCATCTGCTGGCATCTGTGAGATCAGCGTTCCGTGGGGTATCAGAACCGCGTTTGCCTGCTTCAGTCGTCTGCGGCATCTGTCGCCCATAATTTCGCCAAAGCTGTCCACTTCTATGAATTCATCAATAAATCTAAACCGTCGGTAAAGTGCAAGGCGCTTTCTTTCGGAGACCAGCAGCGTCCTAAAGCCTTCCTCCTTTGCACCTTTCAACACCTGCAGAGCGCAATGCGAGCCCAGGGTTGCAATCGAAAGCTTGCCTCCCGCGGCAGCGGCTCTAGCCAAGACGGCAAAAGGTTGTTAACAGGAGGTTAAAATCCTTCGTTCTGACAATGGCACATTTATAGCTCCACAGAATCAAATCTGATGTGCATGACAGAATTGCACACACTGCTGAGCACGCCTTCATAGGTACCCTCCAGCGAATTCTTGGTCAGACGTTACGCGTACGCAAGGTGGAGCACAAGGATTCTGGCAATACGGCATTCATTGTAATTCCGCAACTTGACCTGGACTTGGTGATCAGGGCAGAGTCAGAGGTAAACTCGCTGATAACTGAGGGCAGGAAAGTCAGCGAGCGCACTTTTGAATCACTCGAAGAGGCAAAGAAACAGACGCGGAACCTCCGCGCGAACGAGGAAAGGATCTCAGGGAAAGTACGTGTAGTGGAGATCGAAAATCACGACGCCGCTGCCTGCGCGATGGAGCATGCAGAAAACCTGAGCGAATGCGAGTTCTTCCTGGTCAC
>JBOGQL010000133.1:0-3361 GCA_050748985.1 Nitrososphaera sp.
GAGATAGGACGCAGCCGGCGCGGAAGAAATTGGATGTCCGCAATGGGCATTCTATTCCTTGTTAGCGCCGCGATAATACTGGCAAGGAACATCGTACTCTACAGTATCGACGCTTCTGCAGGGTTGATAGAAGACCCAATAAGGCAGTTCCTGGGCAACTTTGTGAACGGCCAGATTACAAACGAAAAGTTCGTTCTTGCTATGCTTGCGGGAGGCGGGTTTCTGCTTTTCTGGGGCTTTTTCAAGAAGAAAGAGGACTTTGGGCCGCCGGATGAGTATGAGCGGCGGAGGTTAAGGTAAGGGCGCCTCAGGCCATCGCCTTGATTCGCCATAACGAGCTACTGCCAGGCAAAAGGCCTGAAAATGGAGCGGAGCTTGTCAGGCAGAATTATCTAACAAATTATAGCATTTATTTAATTTGTGTTTGAAATCATGATATATTAGTAGATTGGAAAGAAAATATTACAGTATTGTTTCACGCACGGAATAATTAGCAAAGTTAAAGTCACCGGAGGGAGCTAAAAACGACATCAGGTGGAGCAAGAAGCTCATTAATGACGAAAAAACCGAGGAGAATTGGTGGAAAAAGTCGAATGGCAGCAAGTAATTTGAGGTCAAGGCGCATGGCGAAGAGGAAAGCCTATCACCTTAGACGACTCTCTAGGCGAAAAGCAGCCACAAGACTCGAGAAAAAGCCATCTAGACAGCCATCTGTTGCAAGAACCGCTGCAAAATCGGGGTCTGCCGGAAAGAGGATAGTCCGGATAATGGGGCAGGGACAGTACGCGGTTGACAGCAGGATGCTGAAAAGGCTCAACCACATCGACGACGCCATAGTCGAGCTCGTGAGCAAGGAGAGGTCGGACGACGTGGAATTCAAGAAGAGGCTCACAGAGCTGATCGAAATGGTGGTACGAAAATGCAGGCCGCTGGACCCCAAAGACATGATTCGATCTGACATCATACTACCTAGCACCGACCTTTCAGTAGATGAGGCAAAGAGGCTTTTCAAAGGAGAAGGGGTCATCCCCGCCGTCTGATCTGATTCTGTCCTAGGCCGCAGTCAACCTCAAAAGCATCCTTTCGCTTCCACTATCTGTGCAGAAAGCGCTGCAGCCTGTCCATCGCCTTTTCTAGCATTTCTTCTGGCGGCAGGTATACGATCCTGAAATGACCCGCTCCGTAGGTTGACCCAAAGCCGGATCCGTGCACTGTAAGCACCCCTGTGCTGTTCAGCAGGTCGATGACAAAATGATGATCGTCGCGCCACCGGTTTCCAAGATTGATCTTTGGGAACACGTAGAATGCCCCGTGCGGCACCTTGCACTGTATCCCCATCCCATTGAGACGCTTTACCACATAATCCCTCCTTTCTCTCAACTTGCCTACCATCCGTGGAATGTGACCCTGCGGTCCCCTGAGCGCCTGCACCGCAGCTATTTGCACCGGGAGGTTCGACGCTATGCGCACGCGCGCGAGCTTGGGGATGTCCTCGCGCAAACCCGCGAGTTTCTTCGACCTGCTGTTCATGCAGATGTATCCGCACCGCCATCCGGTCATCAGATATGCCTTTGAAAAGCCGTTTAGCAGTATGACCGGCGCATCCTTGGCAACCTTGCCAATTCCGGTAAACTGCGAGTCAAAAACTATCTTGTCGTATATCTCGTCACAAATTACGTAGAGATCGTGCTCTGTCGCGATGTCGATCAGCTGCCTCAGACTCTTGCGGTCAAAGACCTCGCCTGTCGGATTGTTGGGGCTTATGATGCACAGTGCTCTCGACCGATGAGTGATCTTTGAACGGAGGTCTTCCAGGTCAGGCCGGCCGTCCGGGTGCAACTTGAACTCTACAGGCTTGCCGCCATAGAATTTTGCGTATGAAGCGTAAGGCGGATAGTACGGCCCGGGCATCAGCACTTCAGTGTTTGGATCCACTATGGAGGCCATCGTCATGTCAAGGCCTTCAGAAACTCCGTTTGTGACAATGACGTCTTCTTCGATAACGTCAAGCCCCTTTTCCGATTCCTTTTCGACTATAGCTTCTTTGAGCTGCGGCAACCCCTCCGAGTCCGTGTAATAGTTCTCATCGTTAACGACCGCATCCACGAGCGCCTTCTTGATATGATCCGGAGTCTTGAAGTCAAATTTGACAGGGTCGCCTATGTTAAGGTAAATTATTTCCTTTCCAGTCGCGATGTACCTGCGCGCGTAGGCAGTAATGTCGCGAATCGCGTACTCCACGCCATGCGTCCTGTCAGAAACCTTCAAGATGACATCTAGAGGGAAAAGGCGACCAAGATAAAATGTTATGCGATCCGCGGAATGCTGAGCAGCAAGTATTATTGGCAATAGACTTAAAACCTGTTTTGGCAGTGTTGCTTCACGTAGATGGCTGCCAGCTATGACGACGTAATGAGACTCGCCCTTGAGAGGGGATTCTATTTTCCTAGTTGCGAAATTTATTCCGACGCTCCAGCAGGCTTTTGGGAGTACGGTCCCTCCGGTGTTGGGATGAAAAACAAATTCATAGAGCTGTGGCGGCGTGAGCTGGTCAGGCGCGACGGCATGATAGAAATTGACGGCTGCCAGATAATGAGCAAGAGTGTTTTCGTCGCGTCGGGTCACATCGGAAATTTTACCGACCCGGTAGTGAAGTGCACTAAATGCGGATCTACCTTCCGTGCCGACCGGTTCATCACCGAAAAAACGGGCGAAAATGTTGCCGAGAGGGCCTCCAATGAAGAAATCAACGAGCTAATCGCGAAACACGGGCTCAGGTGCCCAAATTGCAAGGGCGAGTTCGGAGACGCGAGCAGGTTCAACATGATGTTCCGGGTCGGCATTGGACCGGCGGGAGAGGAGGCTTACCTGCGGCCAGAGACGTGCCAGACGATCTTTGTGGATTTCGCACGTGTATTCAAGACCATGCGCGGGCGCCTCCCGCTTGCCGTCGCCCAGATCGGCAAGAGCTTCCGGAACGAAATAGCGCCCAGGCAGAGCCTGCTGCGCCTTAGGGAATTCTACCAGGCAGAGATCGAAGTATTTTGCAACCCGGGCAGGCTCGATGACTTGCCCAGATTCGTAGAGCTAAAGGAAACTGTCCTGAGGATAGATGACGGCACGAACATGAACGTGGTGACGGCAGAAGAGTCCATCAGGCACGGGCTTGTCCCGAACAAAATGATCGCGTACTATCTGGCGCTTCTGGTCGAGTTCTACGAAAAAACCGGAATCGACATTGCGCGCAGCCGGTTCAGAAAGCTCTCCGACGAGGAGAAGGCTTTCTACGCAACTAGCGCGTTCGACTTTGAAGTGGAAACGAGCATCGGCTGGCTCGAGCTTGTGGCATGCAACTACCGGT
>JBOGQL010000134.1:0-2849 GCA_050748985.1 Nitrososphaera sp.
TGGCAACGTGGCCGCACTATGCCCAAAAGATATAGTGCAGCTGGCCAAGGTCACTGGCTCACGTTTGGAGGTTAACCTTTTCTACAGTACTGAGGAACGGGAATTGGCGATCAACAATGAGCTCGAACGACACGGCGCGGATCAGGTGCTGGGAGTGGGTTCAAGGGCGTCCGCCATAATTCCCGAGCTTCAAAGCGAGCGGCGGCGAGTTGATCCCGAAGGCATCTTTGTTGCCGACACGGTTTTTGTGCCTCTGGAGGACGGCGACAGGACCGAGGCTCTGGCAAAGATGGGCAAGAATGTCATCGCAGTTGATCTGAATCCGCTTTCGAGGACTGCCAAGGCTGCAAATATCACCATAGTCGACAACGTGGTAAGGGCCGTGCCGGCCCTGGTCAAGTCTGCCCTGTCACTCAGGGGCAGCACTTCGCTAAAGAGAATCTACCGGAGTTTTGACAATGGCAGGAACCTTCAGGAAGCCTTGACAATAATCAGAGGGGGAGTTTAGATGCAAACGAAGAAAAAAGTAAGCGTAAGGGATGTACTTGATGCTAAAGGCAAGGATAGAATAGCTGTCCTAACGGCGTACGATTATTCAACCGCGCTGATCTGTGACAAGGCAGGCATTGATGTCTTGCTGGTGGGCGACAGCGCAAGCATGGTCGTGCTAGGGCACACCACTACAGTCCGTATCGGAATGACTGAAATGCTGATGTTTTGCGGAGCTGTTTCCAGGGGTTCGAAACGGGCGATGATAGTGGGGGACATGCCCTTCGGATCCTATCAGCCAAGCCCAGGCGCGGCCGTAGAAAACGCGGTTCAGCTCATCAGGGCTGGCTGCGATGCGGTGAAGCTCGAGGGAGGATCGGAGATCATCAGTACCGTGAGGGCGATAGTTGATGCCGGCATACCGGTGATGGGCCACATCGGGCTAAAGCCCCAGACGTCATCGCTATGGGAAGGCTACAGGATGCAAGGAAGGGACGCGGAATCAGCGATGAAGCTGCTAAACGACGCAAAGGAGCTGGAGAAAGCTGGCGTGTTCAGCATCGTTCTAGAAATGGTTGCAAGCGAGGTTGCAGAAGAGATAACTAGAGGCGTGGGAGTCCCAACCATTGGGATCGGGTCTGGGCCAAGCTGCGACGGCCAGGTGCTGGTACTGCACGACATGCTGGGCATTTATGAAGATTTCAAGCCAAAGTTTGTCAAAAGATACGCAGAAATATCAAGGCTGATCTACGATGCGGTCTCGATGTACATAACGGAGGTCAAGGGTTCGAAGTTCCCGCAGGAGTCGAATACTTTCCACATCGATCCGGAAGAGCTGAAAGGTCTGAGAGAAGCGATCAGGAGACCGAAGGCTAAATGACCGGCAAAAGACAGGACCATCCATCAAAGGACATAACGGGAACTGAAGGAGTCGAGCTTGGGGACAGAAAAATAGTCCTCTGCATTACAGGGAGCGTTGCCGCATACAGGGCAATTGACCTGGCTCGACTCTTGATGCGACACGGTGCCGATGTGCATGCCGTGATGACTGAATCAACGGCGTCGCTCCTGCTCACGCCAGATATGATGAAGTGGGCCACAGGCAACGAAGTTGTGACGAAACTGACTGGCAACCTGGAACACATCATGCTTGCAGACTATGGTATGTCTGACCTGATCGTGGTCTACCCGTGCACTGCCAACACGATTGGCAAAATGGCAAACGGAATAGATGACACATCAGTTACATCCGTTCTGAGCGTCGCGCTGGGTTCAAAGATCCCGATAATTATCGCTCCAGCCATGCATGAGGCAATGTATGGGAACAATTTCATCAGGCAGAATGTACAGAAGCTGCGTGAACATGGTGTAATTCTTGTCGAGCCAAATATCGAGGAAGGCAAGGCCAAAGTGGCGGAACCTGCCCGATTGCTTGACGCTGCGATAAAAGTCCTTTCTGTCGGGCCGCTGTCAGGTAAGAGGGTCCTGGTCACTGCAGGGAGCACGATTGAGCATATCGATCCCATAAGGGTGATTTCCAATATGAGCTCGGGCAGGATGGGTCTCGCGATAGCGAGAGAGGCGAAGAAGATGGGTGCAAGCGTTACTCTCGTTTACGGTCATGGAGACGTACCACTTGGAGAGCTTGCGGATGGTCGTGTTAGGCGCGTCGGAACAGGCAAAGAAATGTATGAGGCCGTCATGTCGGAGCTACGGACAAAGTATGACATCGTGATAATGGCTGCCGCAGTCTCGGATTTTGCGCCGGCTCGGTCCTCAGAGAAAAAAATCGACTCCAGAATCGGGAGCTTGAATCTTGCGTTGGCAGCCACAAAAAAGATCATCGATGAAATCAAGAAAGTCGACAAAGATATCATGTTGGTCGCATTCAAGGCAGACTATGGTGTTTCCCATTCTGCTCTCGTTGACAAGGCCTTCAGAAAGCTTCAAGAATGCAACGCGGACATCGTTGTGGCTAATGACTTGGCAAAAAAAGGTTCTGGAGCAGGCTCAGAAAAAAACGACGTAATCCTGGTAGACAGGCAGAAGAAGGTCATTCACCTGCCACTTCAGGATAAGGATGCCGTTGCCCGCAAGTTGCTGGAAATTGTTGCCAGCAATAGCCGGAAATGAATCCACATGTAGCTACAGCAAGATCGCTGCTGGCTACTACAGCTTAAGTTTCAGCCAATGACAACAAGCTCCTTCGTAAACTTGTTCAGCTCTCTTGGACTCCCGTCCACTACTATGATGCTATCCTCTATCCTAACCCCAAACTTGTTCTCGACGTATAGTCCTGGCTCTACGGTTACTGCCATGTTTGGCTTGAGCTCTTCAGGGTTTTTCTCTCGCAACCAAGG
>JBOGQL010000135.1:0-2057 GCA_050748985.1 Nitrososphaera sp.
GATTAGAAAACGTCTGTACAGCAAATACGGAAAGCGAAGATCCGATAGAGTAAAGCAGTTGCTCCAGCATGTTTCAAAACAAGTTGTGATGGAGGCAAAACAAGAAAAGTCAGCCATTGCATTTGAAAAGCTAACATACATTCGCAAGTTGTATCAGAAAGGCAACTATCAAGGTCGTGCCTATCGCGGGCGTATGAACAGCTGGTCCTTTACAGAAATCAAGCGCCAGATTGAATACAAAGCCAAGTGGGAAGGAATTCCAGTCATTCAATTGTCTTCTGGTCAGACCAGAGGAACTTCGCAGCTGTGCCCTCAATGCGGAAAGAGAATCCAAGAGGCACGCCACAAGGATGTCTTTCATAAAAGGCAGTTGTATTGTGCAATATGCCTGAAATGGATGGACAGAGATGTAGTGGCTGCGATGAACATATCACGAAAGGGCGCTGAAGCGTTCCAGCGTTCAAAAGGCGATGCATGTGAAGCAGTGAAGGGGAACCCGACGATTCCGGTAATCCTCAGAGTCGATGCATCGAAGTTGGCCAAAGGGCATTGTCCCTTAAGTTAACGGAACCGCCTGACCTAGAGCCTATTCTGCTCCGCTCTTTGCCGTTTGTGGGGTTGCGGGCTTGTGTTCCGCAGACGCAATTCTGGCCTTTGCTGTCTTTGCCGCGAAAGACCTGGGAGGAGTCGTGAACTTCATGGGAGAGACTTTGGGTTCCCTGTTAGTGCTCGTAGGGGTGCTGTCGACCTTGGACTCCTGGCCGCCTTCCGCCACGGCTACGACCTCCTGGCGCACCTGGATGGGCTCGGTCGATACCATGTCAGTCAGCAGGGCAACCGACTGGGGATATGACGATGTAGTCATGCCCGAAAGGATGAACATTGCAGGGTACAGCTTTTGGTACAGGATGTCTAGAATCTTTGGGACCCTCGAATTCTTGCTGGTCTCCATTACCGACTCAAAATCGGCTGAATTTCCATGGACCGTGCAGATCCCGCGAAATTCATACGTGACCAATCCCTTGGTATCGTTCAGGGTGAGCAGGAATGATATCACGAGCTTGTTGTCCTTCCTTGATTCCTCATCGATCTTTGTGTAAACCTGAAAGTTGCTTGGAAGCATGGTTGGCTGAATCTGCTTTTCGTCCTCGGTGTTCCGCCTTCTCGATGCGAAGACGCTGTTCAGGGAAACTTCTATTTGGAGTCCTGAGCTAACTGCTTGCGATGACAATACGGTAAATATCGGCGGCTCCGCAAAAGAACTATGCGTGTAATTTTGAGCTACACACGAAGCGATTTTTATTCTCATGATCTCAGATACCTCGAGCCATGGACTATACTGGAAAAGACACACTGCTAAGCAGCATGAGTAATAAGGTGATCACGAGGCTGCGGACGTTCAATCAGCAATCCAAGATTACGGTGCAGATGTCCCGTCTCAAATCCTACGAATCTCCGCTGAGAAAGAAATACAACGTGGAACGGTACAACCTTGCATCAAGCTTCGTCTTTCCAGATGGCATTTCGGAGCTCATCCCAAAGAACACCCCACATTACGTCGACAAGGGGGAAAATTACGTTGAAAGGATAATGCGCGCCCTACACCACTTCAAGCAGTGCGCGCTCATCGGGCCCAGCGGGACAGGCAAAACGCACATCGTATACCTTGTCGCGGAAATCGCGGGCCTCCCCCTCTGGGAAATAAACTGCGGTCTGCAGACTACTTCTTTCGATCTTTTTGGAAGGTACATCGGCCTTGGAAAGGAAAACTGGGTCGACGGCCAGATCGTGTCATGGTGCAGGCAGGGCGGGATCCTTTATCTCGACGAAGCCAACATGATGAAGCAGGACGTGGCCACAAGGCTAAACCCGCTTCTTGACACTAGAGGTCACATTGTTCTGAACGAAAAGGACAACGAGATCATACCGAGGCACCCGCTTAGCTATGTCATAATCAGCCTCAACCCATTCTCTGTCGAGTTTGCCGGAACCAAGCCCCTCAATGCCGCGTTCAGGAGAAGGCTGAGTGTGTGGATCAACTTTGACTACCTCAGTGT
>JBOGQL010000136.1:0-4749 GCA_050748985.1 Nitrososphaera sp.
GGTCAACGGGATTGCCGGTATTTCCACTAGGGGTCCTGACCCTACAACTGATTCGCTTGCAGACCTGAGGGCGCTCGTAACCTCAAATCATCTCGATCATGGCTTTGCACTCGACCTTGATGCTGACAGGCTGGTGGTTGTAAATAAGGCGGGTGAAAAGCTGAACCCCGATGCCACTCTTTTGCTGTGCGTTGCTCGCGCAGCAGAACTTGGCATCAAGAGTTTCGTCGTAAGCATTGACACAAGCGTCGCGATTGAAAAGTATGTCAGAGGCCACGGCGGAAAGGTCGCATATTCCAAAGTAGGCGAAGCAAACGTTGTCCGAAAGATGCTCGAAGTGCAGGCAGAGGCTGGCGGTGAAGGGAGCAGCGCCGGCTTTATCATGGCGCGGTTTAACATGTGCCGCGACGGCCTTTTAGCGGCAGCCACTATTTCTACTCTGGACAAGAAAACA
Source organism: Nitrososphaera sp. (assembly GCA_050748985.1). Classification (GTDB taxonomy): domain Archaea; phylum Thermoproteota; class Nitrososphaeria; order Nitrososphaerales; family Nitrososphaeraceae; genus Nitrososphaera. Next base: position 455 of record JBOGQL010000136.1, read on the forward strand.
ATTGATGATTGCCTGAAGGTTGCCTTCCAATACGAGCAGGTGAGGTCCAAGATAGCTGCGGATTCGTCCCTGCACAAGGCTATCATTGAAAAGCTCCCGGATTTGCTCGAGGGAGAGTCATCGTCCATAATAAGAGACGACGGAGTCAAAGCGATAATAGACGAAGACTCGTGGATCTTGGTCAGGCCGTCAAACACCGAGCATGCAATCAGAATTTCCGTCGAGTCAAGGGCAGGCGGCGCCCAGTCACTCTTCAAGAAAGCAAGCGAAAAGGTTCAGGCAGTTTATGAAAAAGTTAGATGAAAGGGAGATTATCAGAATCCTTACGTCTAGGTTGGAGATCCGAGAGCAGGACGACGTTGCGCGGGTTGGCCGGAAAACTGTCATAAAATGCGATATGCTCGTCGCGAAAACAGACGTGCCTCCAGCCATGGGGCCCTGGCAGGTGGCCAGAAAGAGCATCGTATCCTGCGCGAGCGACCTGGCATCAAAAGGCGCAAAGCCGCTTGCTGCAATGGTGTCGCTTGGCATACCAATAAGTTGCACGCGCGCCTACGTCGAAGGTCTTGCAAACGGCTTTGCCCGCGCATCGAGAGAGTTTGGCGTCAAGATAGTCGGGGGCGATACCAACGAGGCTAGCGATCTAATCATTGACTGCTGCATGATAGGCACTCTTACAATCAGGAAAATGCCGATGAGGGGCGGTGCCAAGCCGGGTGACATTGTCGTCCTGTCTGGTCCATTCGGGCTTCCAGCGGCTGGCCTGTCTATCCTACTCTATAATGCGCGCGCTGCGGGGACTTTCAGGAGACAGGCTATCGAGTCAGTTCTAGTGCCTGTCCCAAGGCAGCGTTTTGGCGCAGCGCTTGCAAAGTTTTTTTCATCGTCCATTGATTCAAGTGATGGCCTGGCGATCTCGCTATACGAGCTGGCGACGAACGCCGGCGTTGACTTTGTCATCGATAGTGCGCCCGCAGCACGCGGACTGGAAGATTTCGCGATGGAGAACAATATCGACGCGGACGAACTGGTATTCCATGGAGGCGAGGAATACGAGATAGTGGCTACGATCCCGAGATATAATCTAAAACGAGCAGAGTCCGCAGCAAAGAAAGCAAAGGTCGACCTGCGTATTATTGGAAACGTACGAACGGGACCAGGTCGAGTATTTGTAGGAAAAAGATTGCTAGAGAACCGCGGATATGTTCATTTCAGCAGTAGATAACACTTTTAAACCTCTAACCCGGCGATTGTAGATGCATGTCTGAAACGGCCGGAGAAGAGATTATCCAAATAAAATGGGGAGTAGCCCACATCTTTAGCAGTTACAATAACACCCTTGTCCACATCACTGACCTGAGCGGAAGCGAAACCATTTCGTTCAGCTCCGGAGGCAGGCACGTTACAGCCGACCGGTACGAGTCATCCCCCTACGCAGCCATGAAATCGGCGGTTGCGGCAGCAGATGTAGCAAAGTCAAAGGGGATCAACGCGCTGCACATAAGAGTTAGGGCCGTGGGCGGAGTAGGTCCGAGAATCCCCGGTCCAGGTGCGCAGGCAGCTATCAGGGCACTCGCAAGAGCAGGCTTTAGAATCGGCAGGATAGACGATGTGACTCCTATCCCGCACGACACTACGAGAAAGCCTGGCGGAAGGAGAGGACGCAGAGTCTAGAGCGCCTTCATCTCCGGAGCCATTTTTAGCTGAGCTCCGCATCCTTTGTTCTTCAGCAGCGCCCCGAACCACGCGATGAATTTGTCTTCAAATTTCTTGCCTTTGGCGCTGTCTATTTCGAATCTGTGGCGCGCGTAGATTTTTTCAACGAACTGTCCTGAGAAGAAAAGCTTGGCAAATGACCAGCCCGCGCTTTGAACAGGACTGTCCATGGCAAACGCTCTCTCGAGCTGGCTACCCCTTTGTAACTCATCGAGCACTTGCAGCGCCACTCTGGAATCAGGCTCGAAATCGACGGACTGAAAGTCCAGGATAAACGTGCCGATTACCAAGTCAATCATTCTTCTGCTTTAGTTTTTCAGAGAATGGTATGAGCTTGCCGTCGTCTTCCACGGTTATGGTGGTGTCGACCCTGATGCGCAGACCTACCGAGCGGAAGAGCGCGAGAAGCTCGCCTCCGGAGATCATTTCCGTTATTTCACCTCCCGCGATTAGCTCGGCAATCTTGGCCACGATAGGCTCCGTCTGCGACGGGTACTGCGCGTACGCCAGCGACAGAACCTCGTCCCCCCTGTCGTAAAGGAACCCGAGAAGAATTTCCCGCGGTGCCCGCTGCTTTTTCTTATGCACGTCGCTGCTGGCCCTCGCTTTTTCCAGTGCTGCAGCCTTTTCCCGCATCTCTTTCAGCTTGCGAGCCTTGATTATCTCGATATCCGGATCTTCGGAAGGCGTCAACCCTTGATCACTCCTATCGGAACGAGCCTTACGACCTTGGTGGCTATGCCCAGCGAATCTGACACGTTAGCCACCGCGTCCACATCCTTGTATGCTTCCGGTGTTTCCTCGACCATGCCCTCCTTCGTAAGGGCCTTCACGTAGATGCCCTTGGATTCGAGGCCGCTCCGGACTCCCTCGGCGGTGTAGCTTCGTCTTGCCGCGGATCGTGACATCATCCTGCCCGCGCCGTGCGCAGTCGAGCCAAAGCTCAGTTCAAGAGACCTCTTGTTTCCCAGAAGGATCCAGCTGGCGGTGCCCATTGACCCCGGGATAATCACAGGCTGTCCCACGCCTCGATACCTGCTGGGCACCTGATCCATCCCTGCCGGAAATGCTCTTGTGGCGCCTTTCCTGTGGACAACGACATCCCGCGTGCCTTCGCCGTCCACGATGTGCCGCTCCACCTTGGCGATGTTGTGTGCAACGTCATAGACCAAGCCCATGCCGAGTGAATCCTCGCTCATTTTGAATACTCGCTCGAATGACTTGCGGGTCCAGTGAGTGATCATCTGCCTGTTGGCCCAAGCAAAATTGAGGGCCGAATACATCGCCTTTCTATAGTCCTCACCTTCCTTCGAATTGTTCGGAACACAGGCGAGTTCCCTGTCAGCCAAAGTCAGGCCGTACTTTCGTAGCGCGGACTCTGACACGCGCAGGTAGTCGGTACATATCTGGTGACCAAAGCCCCGCGAGCCGCAGTGGATCAGCACAGTGAGCTGCCCCACGCGGTCGATGCCCATCGCCCTTGCAGCGCGTTCGTCAATTATCCTGTCCACTTTCTGTACTTCGAGGAAGTGATTGCCGGAGCCCAAGCTGCCAAGCTGGGACGCGCCCCTCTTCCTTGCAGTGTCAGATACCCTCGATGGATCCGCGCCTGCCATGCTACCGCCCTCCTCGCAGACCTCCGCGTCGCCGTCCGTGCCATAGCCATGCCTCACGGCCCAGTTCACGCCTTCGACCAGAATTTCGTCGAGCTCTGATCGCGATAACTTGACGGCTCCTTCGCTGCCGACTCCCGAAGGGATCGAGCGGAACAAGTCGTTCACGACGTCCCTTAGACGCGGCCGAAGGTCATTTTCCGTCAGGTTTGTACGCAAAAGCCGCACGCCGCAGTTTATGTCGTAGCCTACGCCCCCAGGGCTAATCACTCCGTCCTCAATGTCAGTCGCTGCAACTCCCCCCACGGGAAAGCCGTAGCCCTCGTGGCCATCAGGGAGGACAACCACATGCTTTCTGACGCCTGGAAGGGTGGCAACGTTAGCGGCCTGGTCTATTGTCCTGTCGGTCAACATCTTGGCCATCAGTGAATCATTTGCGTAGATCGTCACAGGTACCTTCATGCCCTTGCCAGGGTTCGCGTCTATCCTGAATTCAAGTTCGCTTACCTTCCTTACCCTGTGCCCGCCGCTCTTTGACAAAAGCTCGATCAACGCTGCTACTGAATTGACTTCTGTTGTCGTTATAAGCGCTTCTGTTAATTGCAGCCGCCGGAAAACGGGATCAAAATTCATCGTCAGGAATAGTTATGCCATCCCTGAATCGTACGGTGATCATTTCGGTGAGCTTGCCTGACAACGTTTATTTTCATCACTTCACGCCTCTACATCTGGATGCCAATACTGCCGATTGATTCAGGCCGGTACGGTAGCGCAGAGATGCGACGCATATTTGATGATGAAAGGAGGTTGCAATACCAGCTGGAGTTTGAGGCCGCTGTCGCCAGAGCCCAGTCCAAGATGGGAATTATTCCGGCAGACGTAGCGAGAGAGATCGGAAGGGCGGGCAGATCGGGCAAGGTATCATTGGCTCGCGTGGCCGAGCTCGAAGCCGCAAGCGAACATGAC
>JBOGQL010000137.1:0-3192 GCA_050748985.1 Nitrososphaera sp.
GGAGAATCGAGGAGGGCTGCGCTATGATAAGGACAAAGGGAGAGCCCGGGACAGGCAACGTTTCAGAGGCGGTTACTCATATCAGAATGGTCAACACCGAAATACGGAGGATACGCTCGATGTACCACGATTCCGACCGGCAGGAACTGATGAAAGCCGCCCGCGATTTGAAAGTGTCTTATGCCATCGCCGAAGAAACGGCGCGACTGGGGAGACTACCGGTCGTCAACTTCGCAGCTGGAGGAATCACTACGCCTGCTGACGCGGCGTTTCTCATGAACCTTGGCTGCGACGGCGTCTTTGTGGGCTCTGGCATCTTCAAGTCAGAAGACCCCGCGCAGCGGGCCAGAGCGGTAGTGCTCGCGACTACTTTTCACGACGACCCCAAGATAGTCATGGAGGCGCAGAAGATGGTCGATGAAAAGAAGTCGCTGCTGGGTCTTGACACGAAAAACCTTGAGCTCAGGATGCAGGAAAGAGGGCAGTCGGCATGAACAGTGGGGGCAGAAGGAAATCAGTAACGATCGGAGTTCTCGGCTTTCAAGGAGACATTGAAGAAAACGTGGCTGCAACCGAGCAGGCAATTAAGGATCTTCAGGTAGACGGCAACGTGGAAATCGTGCGCTATCCAGAAGAGATGGAAAAGGTAGACGGACTGATCCTTCCTGGAGGAGAAAGTACTGTGCAGAGCACCCTTGCAGCCATTCAGAGGTCATTGCCGGTGATGAAGAAGCGAATATCAGAGGGGATGCCTGTTCTGGGCACCTGTGCAGGCATGATCATGCTTTCGAAACGCGCTTTTGATAGGGTAGTTGGAGATACGAAGCAAAAGTTGATGGGAAGCCTGGACATCGTTATTGAAAGGAACGCATTCGGGAGGCAGAGCGAGTCATTTGAAACTGATCTTCCCATCGCAACGTTCGGCAAGGATCCGTTCAAGGGGGTGTTCATCAGAGCTCCTGCCGTTACCGAAGCCGGCAAGGACGTTGAGGTTCTCGCACGTTTCAACAACAAGGTCGTGGCGGTAAGGCAAAAGAACGTAATCGGTACGGCATTCCACCCGGAGCTTTCTGGAGATTCCCGGATGCACAGGCACTTCGTGAAGATGGCCCTTGATTTCAAGCGGGACCAGAAGGGCGAAGATTAAACATATCCCGATTAGGGGTTCTTACGTGAACGATTTTCTGAAAGGGGATAATTTCTTATAGCAGACTTGCATAGCTAGAACGCTGAATGGTGCCCAGAATCGATTACGACAGGACAAGTGAAGTGCTAAGGGAGGCACTGCGGGTCTTGGGCGAATCATCGAGGCCGATTCTGATGGAGTATGTTATGAAGCGATATGGTGTTTCCATTGACCGGGCCGAACAATGTTCTGACAAGGAAATTGAAATGATCCTCAGAAGTATCCTTGGCCGCGGCGCCGAGATCATTACCGACAGAATGCAAAGACAAGAAGAATTTCCTGAATAGCGCCGAGTGGTCGGATGAACGCTTCATTGGCTAATATAGGGAGATCGTATGTAGTAGTGCCGTGGGTAATGTCGAGCACTGCAAGGATATTGTCCAACTTCACAAAAGCATTCTGCTGGCGGCCATAATAGAAAACGCCAATCTTCTTGGATCGTATTTCAGAAGGCCCATGGTTCCACCGAATGAACAGAGGTTCAAAGTGCTCCGCATTCAGACGGAGCTCATGGTTTCGATGGCAAAGAACAACGAGGATTTTTTCGGTGAACTTGAATACCTGATGTTTCACAGCAAGCTTTTGGATGTATTCCTATTCCCACTTGGTAGGGGCCGCAGTCTAAAGATCCTTACGGTTGCAGTAAAGCGTCCCTACGATCACCAAGAAATAGCGAAATTAATCCGAAGCCGCGCCAATAAGATTAAGGATTGAATTTCGACGTAGTGATCTGAATGCTTTGCCTGCAATAATCAATTCATCAACTTGTCAGCTATATTTCCGCAGGTGAAAAAGCCAAGCGCGAAAAATGCAGACCGCGGGTAGCGGCAGCCCATCAAACCAGCTACTATTGTATTCATGCGCGATGTATTCATGCGCGATGCAGTCTAAAGATATCTGCCCAGGATGCTTCTGAACGACCCTGGAAGAAATTGGTCGCGATAAGTCTGGCACCCTGAGATCATCAGTTTTTTGATATATAACGAGATTCCTGAACGTTGATTAATCCGCCATCTAGATACTGATATATAATACGATCTCAAATCTACCATTCTCTGAGAATAAAGAAGCTCCTGGGTACCAATTCTCTGAGGCTTCTTGCTATCGTTAATGCCGTCGCACTTACAACATACATATCTGGTTACCAACATGTCTATCCACAGCCTTTGCCAGTAGCTCTAGTCCTGTCGACTGACCTGCTTCCGCTTGTTACAGAAATTTTGGATGGATATTCAATTCAGTCGAGCGAGACCCTCCCCTCCGACCTGACTGGCTACGACGTCATAATAGCAGCCAACGGATCAACCATCCAGGGTCATATGCAGGAAATCGAGACCTACGTGCAGGAGGGCGGCGGTTACATCTACTTGCTATCCGCTGCTGGATCGTCCGACCTAGGAACGAATCATTATTGGATTGGGGTGCAGTCGTACGGCCTTACCGGCTATGGAGAAAGCGCCTCGGTTTCAGTAGATTATCCTCTCGGTACGACCCTCCAGGAAGGTGATCTGCTGAAGCAGCAAGGCATACTGGAGTCAGGAGCCACCTGGGTAAATGATCTAGAACCAGGGGGAGTAACATTGGCCGAATATAGCGGTGGCAACGTCTTTGCATATACTTTTGAACATGGAGCCGGCAGGGTCTACTTCCAGGCGGACACAGATCATGGAATAGCTGACGATGCAGAAGATCGAATTATAGAGTTGCTCAGAGCTGGCATTGTTTGGGCGTCGGGTGATCCAGACCTCGTGTCCCAGTCAGAGCCCGAACCGGCAGTGGGCGATTTCCTCCCTGACGGCACCGTAGTAACAACGGGCAACGAACCGCCAAGCGAGAAATTTGTAGTGGTCTTTGACGGAGTGGCTCCGCAGTCGTCCCCGTTCCCCAATCCCTCCGATCTGACAAAGGCAATATTCGTTACGGTCACGGCACAGGTGGTCGATGCGGCGCTCCTGTTCAACGGCGAAGGCCAGCAGTATACTTATCATGTCCAGCCCGATTCGAAT
>JBOGQL010000138.1:0-4399 GCA_050748985.1 Nitrososphaera sp.
TAAGAGAGGCGGTTACCCGAGGGCTCGAGCAATACGCTCAGCTGAAAACACCCGCGATACCTGCCGCATTGCCGCAAGACGTGGTCCAGACGCCTACGAACGAAAAAGGGGGCGAGCGGCAGGATAAGGGCAATAACGCAGCAAAACACCCGTCAAGGACGTCCCCCCTGATCCACCCGATCCCTGTTGACCTGAAGGCAGGCGAGGGCAAAGTCGGACTGAGAGCATTTTACGCCGAAAAAAGGCCGGCCAATCATTACGAAAAAGTTGCTGTATTTATATACTATCTTTCCAAGCTCAACAGGCAGCACGAAGTAAAATTCGGGGAAATACTGTCGTGCTACGAAGAAGTGAACGAGAAAAAGCCGAGCATTATCGACATTGTCAAAAACTCTGTCCGCTACAAGGGCTGGCTTGAACAGGGATCCGAGAAGTATGCGGCACGCCTTAGCATTTCGGGGGAGAACTTTGTAAAGTTCGACCTGCCTCCCAAGAATGCTAGGATAGTTCAGCAGAGCCCTGCCTAGGCCCGCCACCAGTCAAAGCCAACGTATTCAACCTTTGACTGCCTGGACTTTGGTATCGCGAGGATGAATTGCTTCTTTACCGTCGTCGCCAGCCTGCCCGCGAGCACCACCCCGGTGGCAGTTAGCTCGTCAGTCGCTCTAAAAACCTGTACCAGGTAGGGGGCGTGATCTATCCCCGGGCCGCGTTCGTACACTGCGAAGTCGCAGCCGAACTTTATGCCGGGTGATACTATATACCCCCTGTCCCTTAAATCCTGAAAGACCAGGTATTTTGCGTCAAAGTCAGAGTATTGCTTCTTGCAGAGCCGCCTTATTTCCTCCGAAGATACTCTGCTGCCGTCCATCCGATGAACCTTCAACTTGTTCTTCTCGACTAGATAGCAGCCTTCAATCAGGTCCAGAACCAGAGGAGCATCGAAGCTCGCGCCTTTAGGCTTTGGGACGCCAAGCGGCTTGCCATAGTAGCCTTCACTAAAAAGAATCCTTGAATCCGCAATATCCCAGATAACTATCCTGTTATCGACCAGCTTGCCCCCGATCATTTCGTCTACATGCTCAGAGCGAGTATAGTAAATGAATCAGACGCTTCCTGACACTTGTCCACCATGCCTTCGATGCCCTCTACTGCGTCCTTTAGCAGAAGCAGATCCTTATTGGAGGAAATTTCGCTAAGGGCCTTGATAATCACGGCCCTGTACTTGGCGTCGACCTGACGCTCCAGCTTTTGAACGTCCTGCGCAAGATCAATCGCGTTCGCGGGATTGATTGAAAGGGCGCGGGCCATTTCATTGAGCTTGAATATTGTGTCAACGACCATGCTGACGAGCTGCTTGAGGTCGTCATCAAAGCTAGCTTTCCTCAGAGAGGACGTTTTCATGTTTGCGAGCCTAAACGCGACGCCGCTGATGTACCCTGCGATATCATCGATTATATACGCGGTCCTCAGAATGTCTTCTCTGTTCGCCATCAGGCTGCCAATTTCCGCAACCTCTCTGGTGATCTTTCTGCGCAGGTTCTCCACCTCTTCTTCAGTATTTCTCATCCGTTCTAGACACATCTGGATCTCCTTTTCGTCTCCTTTGATAAGCGAGGTAGTTAGTGTCGAAAGATCTCTCGCAGAATTGAGAATTCGTGTAATTTCGTCTTGCAGAACCGCCAACGCCTTTCTTTTGGCCTGCACCTCCAATTCCCCGCTGTACAATGCAATCCGAAATGCCGCGTCAGGCTATTAATTCTATCGACGCCTGTTGCCGTGTTGAGACAATTTTCGATCATTTTGCAAGCAACCGCGCAGCTGACCTAGAAACGTCTAAGGCATCTTGGCTTAAGCAATTCGGGGCGTGACTTCAGATCTCTTATGAGCGAGAGGAGCCTCTCCTTCTCGGCCGGGATCGTTCCTCCGAGCGAGTATACGTTCGAGGCATGATTTGCCCGAAATATTACGGGAGTCTTTGGGTTGAATTCTGATACGAGTCTTTCAAGCTCGTCCAGAATCTCGATATCTTCAAGGGGCACGAACGGCTCACCAAACTTTTTCATGAATTCGTCGTGAATCCCGTCCTCAAGATAGAGAGTCAGCGCGCCAACGTAATCGGGAGAGGTCTCGCTCAAGATGCGCGAAGTCTCCTTGACGTGCTGACGTGTGTAAGTATTTCCCCCGAGCCCCAGTATCACCATGCATGACAGAACGTAACCGTGGCGCTTGGCTTTCTGACAGGCCTTCACAATTGAATTGTAGGTGGCTCCCTTGGTCACTTTTTTCAGAATGGTATCGCTGCCGCTCTCAATACCGACATACAGCATGTCCAGGCCTGCTGATTTTATTTCGCTTAATTCCTCGTCTGTCTTTAGCAGAAGATTCATTGGCATCGCATAGCATGAAACCCTATCGAGCTCGGGAAACTTTGCACGCAAGTACCGAACTATTTGGATCATGGTATCTTTTGGAAGGTTAAGGGCGTCCCCGTCTGCGAGGAATACTCTCCGGGTCTTTGGATAGTGCGCCGCTGCTAGATCGATCTCGGCCTTGATCTCATACCAGGGCCGCTCGACATATTCTTTTGAGCGATACATGTTACAGAATGAGCACTTGTTGAAGGAGCAGCCCAGAGTAACCTGAAAAATCATCGACTCTGCTTCGGATGGCGGCCGGTAAAGTGGATAATTGTAGGCTAATTCCATGAAGTTGATGATAATATCATTTCCGATTACTTATATGCTACTAGATCAAAAGCCTTAAAATTCTGAAGATTCTTCCAGTCCTAATGGGCAGTCGGGATTTTTCCTTAAAGGGGATAACCCTCCTAAGCGCCGTCTTGGCGAGCATCTTAGCGTTCATGCCTGTTGGACTGACCGATATCCTCACCAGGGTCCTTGCTCAAGACGATATGCCAAGGAGCCGTGGCGATTCTATTGGACCGATCTTCGCTGTCGGCACAATTTCCAATGTTCAGCGCGATGATGACGGCAATCCCGCGTGGATACTGTCGGGTAGCTGGAAGATGCGCGTCGATATTGCTGACGCGGACGATGCTTCGGGGATCTTTAAAGCGTCAATACTTATGGTTAGTGCAGAGGGCACTTCTATGCACATGCACACGATCTCTGACTTTGAACTTTCCGGTTGGTCCGTCGACAATAAAACGAACACATTCAATGGGACTGCCGTAATCACCTTGCGAGATGGTCCGGAAAAAGTTCCGCTAAGCATTACGATCAGAAACGGGGGACTGATCAGCATTCTGGTCGACACCTCGTTCGTTGATCACTTTGGAAGTGCGCCCATTTACGGCACTGTGCTCAGGATGTTCGACAGTACTGGCGCTCTTTGGATTCGGGGACAGTTGCTGCACGACGAAATACACGGCAAAAAGCCCATGGACGCCACTGCAGCCTACCTTGAAGGTTTGTACCGAAGTTCCGTAAGCTACTACCCCAATGCTACAGGGTACCTCGTCTACCCGGAGAACGGCACGGCGCTTCCCTCCGTCGTGATGATCCACGAATGGTGGGGCCTGAACCAGAATATCAAGAACGAGGCAGAGAAACTCGCGAAAGAGGGGTACGTCGTTCTGGCAGTCGACCTGTTTAACGGACAGGTAGCGACAGATCCTGGCAGGGCGAGGGAGCTGGTAAGCGCAATAGCCACGAATCCAGACGGAGCGATCGAAAACCTGCAGGGCGCGGTCGAATACCTGTCCGCGCTCCCCAACGTGAATGCGTCACGCATTGCGTCTCTGGGCTGGTGTTTCGGCGGAGGAATGTCACTTCAGCTGGCATTAAATGCGGAGAAGCCGCTTGCCGCCACAGTGATCTACTACGGCTCGTTGGTGACGGATTCACAGGCGCTTTCCGGCATTAGCTGGCCCATACTGGGAATATTCGGGTCTGAGGATCAGTCAATCGCAGTTGAAACCGTCAGCCAGTTCGAATCCGCACTCAACGCCACCAACATACCTAATGAGATTTATGTGTACGAAGGAGTTGGACACGCGTTCGCCAATCCTTCCGGTGATAACTACGCGGCTGCTGAGGCTGCCGACGCCTGGCAAAAGACACTCGACTTTCTGGAGGAGCACGTCTAGCCCGCCATTCCTATCTCCTTTCATGTACAAGATTTGGGTCGGTTCGTCGCGAGATCTTCATCGTTTTTACTCAGTCTGGAGCAGCGAAACTTACCTCATCCCCAGCGTTAGAAGCCGTGGTACTGACTTAAATCTTGTTAGGCACGAAGAGGCGGCGCATTGCCCAGGTCTAGGCCGACTCTGAATGTCTTCTCCTCAGGCGTCTTAGGCTTGCCGACATGTCCAGTGCCACCATTGGCGGATCTGTCAAGGCAATGGATACCAGAATTTTGTCGAGCTGGTCCAGGC
>JBOGQL010000139.1:0-2800 GCA_050748985.1 Nitrososphaera sp.
CCTCAACACCGGCCTGAAGCGCTCGGAGCTTGTCAGCGTGGGCATAATGGAGGCAAAGAGGGAGCACATGCTCGGCCGGAGGACGATGAGCCTGTTTTACGCCGCCGACTTTGCCGACCAGCTCGAAAACAAGATAATCCCGGCGCTCCGGGCTGGCTATATCGTCCTGGCAGACAGGTACATCTATACTTTGATGGCAAGGGATGCGGTGAGGGGTTTAAGCAGAAGATGGTCGCACGAACTTTTCGGCTTTGCAATCATACCTGATCTTGTGTTCTACCTTGATGTTAACCCTAATGAGCTAGTCCACAGGGTTTTCCAAAAGAATACGTTCCTTGACTATTACGAATCAGGCGCAGACCTCGGCCTGTCGGACGACATGTACGATTCCTTCATAGCCTATCAGCGAATGATCGCCAATGAATTCCGCAGGATGCAGGGGCGCTATCACCTTCTGCTGATAGACGGGAACAGGTCGATACCGGAGATAAATGTCGACCTGCAGAAAAAGATAGACTACTTCCTAGGAACCGTCCAGAGCAACTAACAATAGTGAAGTGGATTGACACGTTATTCTTACTATGGGAAAAAATTCCAAAAGACCCTTGACCGCGTGAATAAAAGGCTGGTTACATTCCTAAAAGACCCAGCTGACGCAGCAAGAATCCACAACACCAGGACCTCCCTGCGGCGCCTGGATGCCATGTTTTCTCTACTTCCAAAGAAGGATCGCAGGATCAACGATGGGCAGATCCGAAAGTGCAAGAAATTTTTTAAGTTAAGCAGCAGCCTCCGCGACGCTGACGTGATTCGCACCAAAATAGCGGCTCTGTCACCTGAAGCACGCGCGATGGACGTCCGGCTGCAAAGGAAGAGAAGTGCCGAGCTCCTGCGTGTCACAAAGATGGCACGGGTGTTCAAGCCTCTGCGAATGCGCGTAGATGTCAGGCCGGACAAGCTGGAATCAAGGATTGACAAGATTACGGAGAAGCTCAGCAACAGGATAAGAAAGAATCTGCCGATCGTTCTGTCAGACAGTCGCAAGGTAGAGGAGCTGCACAAGTTAAGAATAGACTGCAAAAGACTTCGCTATGTTCTTGATACGCTGCCGCCAAGCAAGGCAAAGAAATACCAAAAGAGGGTTGCCGAGTCGCTTGGGAAGAGTAGGAACGCAATATTGCTGGAGGAGCTGCAAAACAAACTAGGGGATATGCATGATAGCGACATTACTTTGCGGTACCTGAAAAGGTCAAAGTCGAAAATGGCAGAAGAGCTAGCTGCAAAGGAAGTCTCGATCAGGGAGCAGCTGTACAAGAAACTTGTCAGATATGTGAGAGAATAAGAATCATTGTTGCCGCGTCATATTTTTGCGAGCTTGTTTAGGCAGTCGATATGCACCCGTGTTTCAGAGACTGCAGCGCAATCCTTGCACCCGTAGAGTATTGCACCGTCGCACTTGACGCAGAAGGCCATGATCCTTAGTTCACCCCCGCATATTCTGCAACTAGTGTCCGACATATCTGCGAATAACTCCTTCTTGTTATTCTTCCTTCCCAAAGTTTAACCGATAGCTCTCCTGAATCTATATTGGATCACGTATTCTCGTTATTCGATGTCGGGCAGGTTTTTCTTGTACCCAAATCAATTCATACATGCACCGTCAGTTCGGGTTGACAGAGCTCTGGAAACTCCGACAGCAGAGAAATGACGCTACGGGGCCACACCATGGTTCTGTCAACTTTGACGCGTCGCACATTTTGCTACCCTAGCTGTCCGACCACTTTCTCATCCACTGCAGAAGGCTCATGACAGACTCTACGAGCTCTTGCCCTTTTCTTGTCAGCTTGTATTCCACTCGCGGTGGTATCTCGTTGTAGGCCCGTCTTTCCAAGATGCCGCTTTTTTGAAGCTCTTTGAGGCGGCTGGCAAGCGTCTTGCTGCTCACGCCTTTCAGCGTTTGGCGAAATTGCCTGTACCTGACTGGCTCTTCAGAGCAGCAGAGCGGTATGAGGATTTCGAGTGTTCCTCTTTTTGTAACTATCCTTCGCAGCTTGGCTGTCTCGGACATGAGCGAAGAAGGGTCGTAGCCTGCAAAGTTGCAGTTCTGGATCACTGGGAGCTTGTTGGTTTCCACAATTACACCAAGTTTATTTATCTCGCCTAGACAACTTAAATAGTTTCCTAAGTAAACCGCAGTATGCAAAAAACGGACAGTTCTGAAATCAAGGATAATGTAAGAAGACAGTATGCCAAGATAGCACTGGGCGAGAGCGTTAGCTGCTGCACGCCCGGCCAATGCTGCGTTAGCTCTGCAGATGCTGCTCAGGCGGTAGGATACGATTCCCAGGATCTGAAGAGCATTCCTGAAGCCTCTGTCCTAGGAGCCGGCTGCGGCGCTCCACTCAATTTTGCCGACATCAAGAAAGGTGAAACAGTCGTTGACCTGGGTTCTGGAGCAGGAATCGACGTTTTTCTGTCGTCAAACAAGGTTGGAAAAGATGGCAAAGTGATAGGAATTGACATGACAGACGAAATGCTTCAGAGGGCTGGAAAAATTGCCAGCCAATACGGATATACGAATGTGGAATTCAGAAAGGGAGACATCGAACAGGAGATTCCTGTCGACGACAGCAGCGTCGATCTGGTTATCAGCAATTGCGTTGTCAATTTGACTAGCAACAAAGGTGATGCCTTCGGCCAGATCCACAGAATTCTGAAAAGGGGTGGAAGGATGGTAATTTCCGATCTCGTCGCAGATAAAGAAATCGCACCTCATCAGGTTGATGGTGCAAAGTGGTGC
>JBOGQL010000140.1:0-5593 GCA_050748985.1 Nitrososphaera sp.
GTCTGGTTCTTGATCGGGTCGAGCTCCACTTGATCGTCGAGCCACTTTTTAGCGGGCATGGATTTGTCTCCGAGAGATGTATTATATTATTGTATGGACATTTGAGGGAAAGGTAGTCGCGCTTCTAAGTATCGCCGACATACGTACTTCTGTATTTAGCGTGCAGATAATCCAGTCTTGCTGCAGTGGATAGAGCGCAAGATCCTCAGTGGTCGATCGAAAGCGTGGCTATCCCCAGATCCGTAAACGATCAGCTCGTCGGGACTTTCCCATCAATCGTCCGTGATGAAAAAGGCAGGAAGACCTGTGCATTCTTTGTGAGGGCTGCCGAAGAGGACCTGTTCAAACGCTCGGACAATCGAGAATCCGCCGCCTCCAGCTATCTCAGGCCGCAGTTTGTCAGGACTCCCCAAGGACCACTTATCGTGGTACACTGCATGGCAAAGTTCGATGGACAGAATCCAGGCGAACCATTCATGTCGGAAACCGCAATTTTTCCTCGGCTTCCCTCGATGCCCTCGCACAGGACGATCTGTGAGCTGCTCGCCTCAAATTCCGAAGCATTTTTCGTGATTTGCGACGCAAGAGGTAACTGCTTATTCAATTCAAAGGCAAAAATTCTGGAATCGTGGAGGAAGGAGCTCGCCGATAAGGCTAAGGACTTTGATGAGGGCAAGCAGATTACAGATGAAAAGACCGCAATAATGTCACTGTATTGGTATCAGGAAAAGTACAATCCGACGGCCAGGATATTTGAAATCAGATAGAAGAGTTGTGCGGTTACATCTAACGATTGACGCCGAGCACTAATCAAGTTCGTGGTTCGATTTTGTTACATAAACCCGGAGGACTGCAGCAGGTCGCTGTCTCTGGTCCATCTTCTTCCGATGTCCGTCCGGTAAAACATGTTAGGTATCATTATGTTGGAGACCCTGTTGTACGCCTGGTTCCTTGCGTCCTCCATGGTGTGCCCTGAGCCCGTGACAATCAGGCAGTACCCGGACCTGCCAGCAACCCGCCAGTCATTTTCACTCCTCTTCACTTCGCCCAGGTGGACGCCGTCAGTATTGTTCTGTTTCTTGAACAGGATGGCCGCGTCCTCAGAATATTTTTTGAACGTCCGCTCGTCGTTAAACGGGAATGGAGGAAGTGCAACTACGACTCCTACCTGGAAGCCTTTCTTTGTCCGAAGTTCGTTCCCGTTCCCGCCTGCGAGCGAGGATAGAAACTTTCCCCATTCGCTGGTGACACCTTCCATCTGTATTGATATTGTCGGGTAGCCGAACCTTGAAGTGAATTCAAGCGGATATATCGATTTCGTGTTAGCGATGCAGTTGATATCGATATAGCCAACATAGCCAGACTCAACGAGCCTCTCTTTCATTCTGCCCAGGGTGAGCTCGAAGATCTTGCTCTTCTGGGACCACAGCATCGAGGTGTTGCCACACCAGTATGGCTTGCCATTTCTCCTGACGTACATGATGTGGTTCTTTACGGTCGCACAGTAAACCTTGCCGTCATAGTCGACTATCCTTATGTCCCTCTTGTCAAGCCACGAATCGAGTTTCCTTACTCTTTCAATCACCTCATACTGCGGGCGAGTGGCAGTTGCAAAGTGATCCCTTATCCATATTCTGCCATATCTTTCTCTGGTCTTTACAGTCCCCACCCTGCTGACTTTCAGCAATAGCTCCTGAATGTCGTCTGCTAGCTTTCTTGAAGAAGTGTAAAAGATCCTAAAGCCGTTCTTCATCATGGTGCCGTCCCCTAATGCAAACCAGTCAAGGAAGATTCCGATCTGCCTTGGGCTGAGTTCCTTGATGAACCGGGGGATAGATTTCTGATAGGCCTTTCCGAAACTGACGAGGTAGGAATGCAGCTGCTTGCTGAAACAATAGAATTCGCTCCTTCCCTCAGAAAATCTGAATGGCAGCCTGTCCAAAAGCTCCTGTATCCTTTTCGTCTTTTCTGGTTTCTTCTGAGATATTGACACTTTGTATCCAGACGATGCAGAGCCTTCGGAGAGCCATATTCCCATGAAAGCCAGCCAGTCATCCATCGGAATACTGATCTCGGCAGTCTCATGCAGTACGACTGCCCTTCCTTCATAATGTGCGAGCGCGACTGAAGGCAGGGAAAAATAAGCCTGTTCAATCCCGATCCAGGTTCCCGTCCTTTTGATCACCGACTGATACTGCAGGTCTCTGGCCTTCATAAAGTCAAACCTGCGGCTGCCATTCCTCCCATTCTCCTGCGTGCAGACGTACATGTTGTGGTCTAGCGTGACAGCGATGTCGAGAGTGTTATTACGTATCGAGACAAGTTTCTTGTGATGGCTGTAGCAGACGATGGCCTCGGGCTTGTCGAACTCTATTATATGATCGAGCGGGCGAAGCGTGCATATACTGTCATCGTAGCTCAAATCCTTGAATAATTTCCAGCCGTTGTCGGTTAGAACCTCAGTCTGGTCGTCGTAGCACCCCATCTCGCCGGTGCTAGGTCCAATTTCTCCAGGAAAAAGGCGCTTGTGCTCAAAGTTAATGTTGATCGGCATTGCAAAATCCTTTCCATTGAAGAAGGCACCCACTCCAACCTCCACGCCCGATGCAAACTTTTGCACCTGAAAGTTCCTGATCTTGTTTGACCAGTTCTTCTTGTAGTGTGCCAGGACGTTTATGACATCGTTTCCGTCTTCTTCCTGCCCGACGAAGAGCAGCTCCTTTTCGTTCTGCGCCCTGCCGCTTGGCTTTATGACGTACCTCTCCGGATTGCCCTGAACGAATTTTATTGCCTCGTCGAAATCGGAAAAGTTCCAGCTTGGAAGGATCGAGACGCCGACCTTTGCGAGCTCCTGCTGGCCGAATTCCCTGTCATTCTCAAGCCTGTCGGTGAACGAGCTCCCGCCCACCACCTTCTTGCCGTCAGCCCTGAGCTTGTCTGCAACCTTTCCAAACGCAATGTCGTCAAAAACTACGACATCCGCCCAGTCCACAAGGTTTTCCCATCCGTCCACTTTGTCCACAAATCCATCACCGACGTCCTTCTCCGTTTCACTCTGGATGTGGAATTTTACTTCATTGCCCTCCTGCGATATCCTGTACGCCAGATCGATGCTCAGTGCTTCCGGGGACACGAAAAGAAATTTCATGCTAGATCATCATGACGGAGCTGCGCAGCCGCTTTCAACGCCTCTATATTGTTGCTGCTGTTTATAACATTTTTATTCAAAGACTTGTATCGTGAACATTCGCCACCCCATTGTAAAGTATTGTATGCATGGGTCTTGCTGTTGCCGCCGATCCAGATTGCTGTGAACGGGATACAACTCACGTAAATGCTGTCTGTTATGATTGATACATACACACAGGTTTAGCAAGGAAAAAGCCCTTTCGATCTAATGCAGTTGCCGGACTCGTATCGGCTCAAGGGGGTAGGCGTTCGTGAAAATTATTGCAAGGCTCGTATTTAGCGTAATTGTAATCGATGCCTCGTTTGCAGTAGCGATCTTTCTATCCCCGTCATTGCTAAACCTTGGAACATCCGCTGCTGACTTGCTCCCGATAATCATAATCATCACCGGAGGCGCTGCTGCAGCTTTAGCTCTTGTGATTACACTTGTTGTGATCCGGCCGCTGAGATCGCTTTTGGCAGGTGCTAGACAGGCAGCAAGAGGGAATTATCGCCTCCCAGTTCAAAATGGCGAAATCACCAGGAGCCGATTAAAGAGGGCCGACGATCTGTCACGCGCCGTCCTTGCCTTTGAAATGATGAGACGCAGAATACTCGAACTCGAGAAGGACCTTAGCAGCTCGATCAAGTCAAAGACTCATGATGTGGAGCGTTTCAACGACGAGCTTGTAGAGAAGGAAAAAGTACTTCAAAGAGCAAACGCCCAGCTCGTCGGTCAAAGTATGGAGTTGCAGCAGATAAACAAGGAACTATCAGCCAAGAACCAAGAGCTTACAGAAACCAATGCAAAGCTCGAAAAGCTCGACAAGATGAAGACCGACTTTATTCTTATTGCTGCTCACGAACTCCGTACTCCGATCCAGCCGATAATGAGCGCGGTGCATCTTGCCGGAAAAGGCCTAATCAGCACCGAAGAGGCTTGGAAGCAGATCGCCTCGGAGTCCAAAAGGCTGTCGAACGTTGCTAATTACATTCTTGACGTTGGAAAGATCGAGAGTGGAACTTTTACGTACGATAAGAAGCCGCTTCGAATCAAGCAACTGATCGAAAGCGTATCGTCAGGAACATCAAAACTGGCAAGCGAGGATGGCATCATCGCCGTTAACATCGATCTCCACGCCGACGATGTAACTGTCATGGTAGACAAGGATCGAATTCTGCAGGCTATTGCAAACATAATCCACAACGCGGTCAAGTTCGCAAAGGACGGCGTCATCACTCTTAGAACAAGGCCGGATTACGATAGAGGGGTGGTAGAAATCAAAATAGTCGACAGTGGACCCGGAATACCTTCAGAGATCCTTCCTGTACTATTCAGTAAGTTCGTTACAAAGACTATGGAAAACGAAAGAGGAACAGGGCTCGGGCTGTTCATCACGAAGACCATAATCGAGGCTCACGGCGGGACGATTGAGGCGAAGAACAACGCGGATGGAAACAAGGGCGCGACGTTCACAATTGCCTTGCCTATTCAGGCCCAAAAGATCCCCTCTCGCATGGTTTCCGAAGGTTTTCATTCTAAATAATCGGAATTCATGCTGGTTGCTGTCTGTTAAGCCGATTACATACACATGTTTACGACACCCAGATCGTCTCATTTAGCTGAAAGGAGCCATAGAAAAAGTAGCTGCCTAGGGGGAGGAGATCAACGAAAATACTAGCACAAATGACAATCAGCTTTGTCGCGATCGCCGCGGCGCTAGCGACGGCTCTCTATTTTCTGCCGACCGTCGTTGAACCAGGTGTCGCATTATCGGACCTTGCCCTGACAACTGTAATCATCACTTCAGGCGCGATGGCAGCCCTGTTCCTATTAATAATGCGAACGGTCATGGCGCCGGTAAGCCAAATCACCGAGGCCATACGAACCCTTGCCACCGGAAACTTTCTTCGCAAGATCTATCGCGGAAGACTAAGCAAGAGCGCCGTAAGAAACGCGAACGAGCTGAACCGCGCCCTTATGATGCTCGAGATCATGAGAAGAAAAGTGCTGGAGGTGAAGAAGAATTTGAGCGACTCAATGAAATCCAAGGCCCTTGATTTGCAGAGGATCAATGACGAGCTCGTGGAAAACGAGGAAATTCTGAAGAAGGCAAACGCCCAGCTAGCTGCCCAGGCAGAAGAATTCAAGAGAATGAATGAAGAGTTGTCGTCAAAGAACGAGGAGCTCTCTGAAACCAACGCAAAGCTCCAGAAGCTTGACGAGATGAAGGACGATTTTATCAGCATCGCTGCGCAAGAGCTCTGCGGCCCCATCGAGCCCATCCTTGAATCGGCAGAGCGCGCGGAAAAGGGAAGGATCAGCGACTTAGAGGCGTTGAAGGCCATCGTATCCCATTCCAAGAGGCTAGCCGATGTTGCAAACTCGATACTGGACGTTGGAAAAATCGAAAGCGGAACCTTC
>JBOGQL010000141.1:0-12215 GCA_050748985.1 Nitrososphaera sp.
AAGCTAGGCTCCCTTCTGAAAAGGAGGAGGAGCTGCATGCCGCTGTCCAGAAAAACCAAGTACTCGTAGAATCAGGGGACTACAAGAGCGAAAGAGAGAAGAATGAAATCCTCTCTAGGGCAAAGGATGCATCTATGAAGCTGGAGGCCATGAGAGCGACGCGCACCATACGGGAGCAACTTGCCATCTTGAATCAAAATTCAGCAGCCATAAACACTGTCATACTTCAGCTGAACGAGGAACGGGAAGCGAGCAAAGCAAAGATGACGGAGATAAACGGCATGCTTGACAGGCTTTATAACGCAAAGCGGAATTTAGCTGTAGAACGTGAATCCTGCCTCTCTGAATATGACGGGCTGGCAAAGAAGTTCGATGCCATAAACGCACGCCTGGATGCCATGGGCGAGATGAGGAGGAAGCAGCGAGAAGAGTACGGTCATGGGCTTCCCAGCGATGCACTCTTTAAAGTTAAGGAGATAGCAAAGAAAAAACTCGAATCGGGAGCAAAGCTCAGCTTTGACGAGCTGAAGCTGCTCTATGGTGAAAAGGATTAATCCGTTCCATTTGATCACTATCACGCTATGACGATAGACGATTTTGCTCTTGCCTGTGCGATAGACGAGTCTCCCGCTTACTTCACTTACCACAAGCATACAATGTTAATAATCCAGTCGGCAAAGGATGCTAAAGCAAGAGTTACCAGTTTCCGGTCTATCGAACCGTTCATGGACGCACTGATATCGCACGAATCTATCCACGTCGTCATTGCAGCAATGGAAGGCGGCGATATTTCTGACTCACTTGACGATCTTGAAGTGATTGTGGAACACGGCGGAGTAAAGTTCCAGGTAACGCTTAACAATATTCTCTTTGCGAAGGACAACTCGGGAATCGTGATGCGGTATTAGAAGCAAGTGGTTCTGCAATTAATTCAGGAATACCGCCGGCTTTACCTCTGCCTACCGCATCATGCACGCTTTTTTCATAGACCTTGCGTATGTTTCCAGCTGTCGAAGCATGCGGTGATTCATGCCATTTGATCTCGCTATCTTGTCAACGATAGCACTTCCAATGATAACGGCATCCGCGCCGGCATTTATCATGTATTTCGCATGCGACGGAGTGCTGATTCCAAAACCCACGGCTAAAGGCACTTTCGATCCCGCAGCACGCTTGACGTTTTTCACTGCGTTACGCGTATAGTCCTCAAAGGAGTCGCGTGCTCCCGTGATCCCAAATACCGAGACGAGATACAAGAAACCAGAAGTGTTTCTCAATATCCTTTCGAGCCTTTCAGGAGGAGTGTTAGGCGAAACAAGGAATACGGTCGCCAGATCCAGCTTGGATGCTGCTGCAACGAACTGGTCGGCCTCTTCGACAGGCAGGTCTGGAATAATGAAGCCGTCAACGCCGTTTTTCTTCGACACCCGCATGAATTCTTCGACGCCGGCGCGATGCAGTATGTTATAGTACGTCATCACAAGGAGCGGAGTAGCGGGGTGTTTTTTCCTGATCCTTGCCGCCAGCTGTAGCGCGTCCTCCGGCTTTGCGCCTCGCAGGAGAGCTTTGTTGGAGGCAGCCTGAATTGTCGGTCCGTCAGCTATCGGGTCCGAAAAAGGTATTCCAATTTCGATGATGTCCGCGCCGCCGGCTACAAGCGATTCGGTTACCCTCTGACAACTTCTAAGGTCTGGATAACCGGCCACCACATAGCAAATTAGCGCGCGTTCGCCTCTCTTTGCCAATTCTTCAAACTTGGCTGCAATCCTATTGTGACTTGGCATGACGCTTTTTCTTCTTCCCCCTGCTGTCCAGATAGTCCTGGACCACCTGGACGTCCTTGTCGCCGCGTCCGGACAGGGTCACAACTATGATGTCTTCCCTGGTCATCGTCCTAGCGAGCTTCATGGCATATGAGATCGCATGGGATGGCTCCAGCGCAGGTATAATTCCCTCGAGCCTCGATAGCGCTTGGAATGCATTTACGGCTTCGTCATCGGTCGCTGTCACGTATTGTGCACGCTTGATGTCTCTCAGCATGGCATGCTCAGGGCCGACCCCGGGGTAGTCGAGACCGGCAGAAATGCTATGGGTCTCTGTTATCTGCCCGCATTCGTCCTGCAGAAGATAGGTCAGCATCCCATGGAGTATTCCTTCCGAGCCAGCAGAAATGGTAGCTGAATGCTTGCCAGAATCCAGACCTAGGCCCCCGGCTTCGACGCCCCACAAGGCAACTCCGGGGTCATCCAAGAACGGATGGAACGAACCGATCGCGTTGCTGCCACCGCCAACGCAGGCTACAATTGCATTCGGCAGTCTGCCCAGTCTTGCCTGCGACTGCTCCTTTATCTCCCTGCCGATGACGGCTTGAAAGTCTCTTACGATCATTGGGTACGGATGCGCACCGACCACAGATCCGATGAGGTAGTACGTGGATTCCACGTTCGCTATCCAGTCCCTGAATGCCTCGTTTATCGCGTCTTTGAGGGTCCTGCTCCCGGATTCCACTCTATGTACTTTTGCTCCCAAAAGTTCCATCCTAAAGACATTGAGCTTCTGCCGCTCGACATCTTTTGAGCCCATGTAAATTTCGGCGTCAAGACCCAGCACCGCGCACGCAAGCGCAGTCCCCACACCATGCTGGCCGGCACCAGTTTCTGCTATTATGCGCCTCTTGCCCATCTTTTTCGCAAGGAGAGCCTGACCCAGCGTATTGTTAGTCTTGTGCGCGCCGCCGTGGAGCAGGTCCTCTCGCTTTAGGTAAATTCTTGCTCCACCGACGTGCTCTGTGAGGTTCTTTGCAAAGTACAGCGGCGTCGGTCGGCCGGCGTAATCGGCCAGATAGTACGCGAGTTCTTTTTGAAAATCGGCGTCGCCCTTGTACCTTTCATACGCATCCTCCAGTTCCTGAATGGCTGGGGCAAGCGTTTCGGGGATGAATTTACCACCGTACTTGCCGAACTTGCCTCCGACTGGGTAGTTGCGCAGCATCTGGAGATAAATCCATCTGGCAAATAAGGGGTATTAAGGATTCGCAATCATATCGCGTCGCAGAGTTCCCTGACTTTAACGCCAATGTCGGCCGTTTCCATGATGCTTGTTCCCACGAGAAATGCGTCGGCGCCTGCCCTGCGCAGGTAGCGGATATCCTCAGGCGTAGCGATGCCACTCTCGCTGATTATTATACTTCTTCCCTTGCCGTGTGTTGAAAGCAGCCTCTCGGTATTTGAAATGTCAATTTGGAGGTTGTCCAGGTTTCGATTATTGATGCCGATGAGGTCTTGCTTTGACTTCAGTACTTGTGCGAATTCGCCATCGGTATGAACTTCTATTATCACACTCAATGACTTTTTTGCTGCGTACTCGGCCAGATTCTCTATGCTCTCTTCCGCCAGGTCGCGGTCAAAGACGGTCTTGATAAGCAGTACACAGTCTGCACCGGTTTTCCTTGCTGCGTCAATCTGCACTCTGCTGACTATGATGTCTTTCATCAGCAGGGGGACAGTTACTGCCTTCCTGATCGCGGCCAGGTATTCAATCGAGCCTTCAAAGACGTAAGGCTGGGTCAGGACTGACAGTCCAACAGCACCCCATTCGGTCATCGCTGTCGCTAATTCTGCTGGCCCCGACCTGCCCCTTATCTGGCCCTGAGAAGGAGATGCAAACTTTACTTCAGCGATGAGCGGGGCATGGGGACACGACAGAATTGCTTTCTTGATGCTCAGGGGGTCATGCGCCGATGCATGTTTGCATTCATACGCTCCCTCGTCTATTGCCCTGAATGAATTGTCGGCCAGACGCTTGATGTTGAAATCGGGGCGAATGAACTTGCTCACTACGACCAATGCGTTGCTATGCTCTTCGGGTATTAATTCTATTCATGTCGCGAAAATTTCAATAAATGCCGCGGGTTTGAAGGAAAAGATTCCGAGCCCTTGGCGCGAATTCATTTCCGTTCACGTATATATTGCTGTTCCCTCGCAAATCAGCCATACATACGCGCAATGTCTGAAAGTCTGATATTCATAGACAGGTCGAAACTCTCCCCGCGATACATACCTGAAGAACTGCCGCATCGAGAGGTACAGGTGGGTCAGATAACGCACGTGTTTTCAGAGGCTACAAGGGATCCGGAAAAATTCCCTCCCGCGATTTTGCAGGTCATCGGACCGGCAGGCTTCGGCAAGACCTCCACGGTCATACGTGCCTCGAAGATCATTGAAGAACAATTTGCAAAGAACAGGCTCACTCTAAATGTTGCATATGTCAATTTAAAACTGCAGGGCGGTAACAAATACGCGATCTATAGATTTCTGCTTGAGCGCATCGCGCCTGAACTGCCGGCCCAAGGGCTTAGCGCGGAAGAAATGCTGCGGTACATGTTGAAGTACCTGAGAGACAGCAAGCAGTACGCACTCATAATAATGGATGAGATCGACTACCTGATAAAGACCAGCAAGGACACTACTATCGTTTACGATCTTTGCCGGCTCAATGAATTCGAGCCTGAAAAGCCGTGCAATGTTAAGGGGGTTGTATTCATTGCAAGAAGTAACGAGTTTTACAGCCGACTCGACCCGGCTGAGCTCAGCTCGCTTGGTCGAATGCCGCTTGATTATCCGGCATATACGGTGCAGCAGGTTAGTGACATTCTGGAAAGCAGATGTGCCCAAGCATTCATGCAGAAGGCGATGGGCTCGGATGTTATCGACGATGTCGCCAGCATTACAACATCTGAGCAGGTAGGCGGCGATGTCAGGTACGCTCTTGACCTGCTCCTATATGCAGGTAACTTGGCGGAATCTCAGGGAACGGGAAGAATCACGCTCGACCACATCCGAAAGGTTCACGGCCAGATTCATCCTTCGATAACGTCGGAAGATATCGAACAGCTGTCGCAGTCCCACCTGCTGAGTCTGATCGCGCTCGTTCGCGCCCTGCGAGCCAAAAAGAGGCCCTATGTGGAACTGAGGGATGTTCGTCTCCACGCTACAGAGCTCGCAAATCAATTTGGCGCAAGAAAGCTTGAAGTCGAAGACTATCTAGACGATCTGAAGGCTCGAAAACTTGTCGACATCAAGTCGCTAAGAGAAATCGGGCTCCACTCCACGTCGCTCGCCGAGCTGGAGCCCGCGCTGATGGACAAAGTCAGGGCAGAGAAGCAGTAGAATGGACGCAAAGGAGATAATTGAAAATGGTCTCGGAAGCATAGGCAAGGTCAAGATAGTCAAGGCCTTGGCTGAAGAAAACAAGATGGCAACGATATACTTGCTTCAAAAGAAAACGCGCCTGAAGCGCGACGACATAAAGAAAAATCTCGATGACTTGGTGCGAATAGGTTGGGTAATCCAGAGCAGATATGCAAACACGATGTACAGCATAAACAGAGAAAACCATTACGTCAGCCGGCTACTTGACTACATGAGCGATGTGGGATACATTGGTCATCCCTAGTTTAGCAGGTGACGGATCACGCGGCTGGCAGAAATGTCTAAATTTCCATCGTCTAAAAGGATTGTGGCAATTTCAGCCATTACATCACGCAGGAATGGACACTCTGCAATTATAAGAAGAAACGTAAGCATCTCCTCGCATGTTCACGCCAGAGGATCTTGTTGAGAAGCTCGTCGCCGTTGGAGCAGTTCAGAGAATTGACGGCGAGCTGAGGTTCACTGAAAGGCTCTGTGGTTACCTGGCAAACTGTAACCCCGGGCAATATCTCCGGGCAGGCGAAGTCAAGGGATGGCGAATAATGCTGAGGTACTTTGATCCCAGTCTAGATTCGCTTTCCGATGTAGAGATTTCCAAAACGATCGTCTTGTTCGAATACTTCCTACACAATGCTGAGAAGAATAGAAAAATTCTCGTTAGCAGTGAAAAAGCCTGATTGGAATTGAATGTCCAGCGTGATCGCCGGGCACAAATGATTACGCGTAAAAGTTGATGTACCTGTCTTCCACAGAGCCGCGGCTTTCCATTCTCGCGATGACCCTGAATAGTATGTCCGTAGCAGCTGCTTCTGACAGCTTACCCGTTGCAACCTGGCTAGCCAGCTCGACAAGGTTCAGATTCTGCAATCGCTCGGCCAAGGCCTCTCTCTTCATCCCGCTCGCCACTCCTCGCCGGACAAGAGATAAGAAAATCCTTTCGACGTGATAGTTCGTATGGATTTCTCTGGCTTCTTCGCTATCCACGCCGTATGAAGACGCTATTCTGCTATCAAGTCTGGGCTCTACTTCCAAGGTTACGTCGGAGTGAGCGTCCTCTATCGCAGCTCTTCCACGCAGCCTCCTGACATCGACGCCGCTTCGCATTATCTGTACACAAGTTGCGCGCTTTCTTCCTATTAATATAGCGCCCGTTGCCAAAAAGGAATAAAAAGGTGCTTTTCCAAAGTTTAATGTGCAGTCCAAGACCAGGCCGCAGAACGGTCAATGCAAGTTCATCTTTGTGACGGGAGGGGTGATGTCTGGCCTTGGCAAGGGTGTTACGACTTCTTCTACAGCCAAACTGCTGCAGCTCGCAGGGTACAAGGTCTCCTGCGTGAAAATAGATCCGTACGTTAACTATGACGCAGGGACAATGAATCCTGTTGCTCATGGCGAGGTCTTCGTGACCGATGACGGTGGAGAATGCGACATGGACATCGGCAACTATGAGCGCTTCATAGACATGCCCATGACGAAGGATCACAACATAACCACCGGCAGGGTCTACATGGATGTAATAAAGGCAGAGCGCGAAGGCAAGTACCTTGGCCAGTGCGTCCAGATTATTCCCCACGTGACCGATGCTATAAGGAACACTCTCCGCAATGTAGCGAACGACGAGGCTCTTGAAATTATGGTTGTGGAATGCGGGGGGACGGTAGGCGACATCGAAAGTTTGCCATTTCTCGAAGCATTCAGACAGATGGAGCTAGAGCTCGGGCTTTCAAACACGCTGTTTATCCATGTTACCCTGGCACCGGTGCTCGACGTTGTGGGTGAGCAAAAGACAAAGCCCACCCAGCACAGCGTTCAGGAACTTCGAAGGATTGGAATCCAGCCGGATATCCTGGCCGTTCGATGCAAGACGCCGCTGAGACCGGATGCGCGTCGCAAGATTTCGCTTTTCGGAAGTGTCGATGAGAAGTGCGTAATTTCTTGCCATGATGCCCCCTCCATCTACAAGGTGCCAGAGGTCCTTGAAAGCCAGGGTCTGCTCAGGGTCATCGCCGACCGGCTTGCCCTCAAGAGATCGACACCTCGATGGGGCAACTGGCAGTCGATTGCCGAATCATTTTCGAGCCGGAAAGGCTCGGTGAAAATTGCGGTGGTCGGCAAGTATGTCACGCTGCCAGACAGCTATGTCAGCGTCTATCATGCCCTCTCTCACGCAGGCGCGAGCATAGGCAGACACGTCGAAACCGAATGGATCGATTCCGAGAAATTTGAGAACGGGGGGACGCAGTATCTTTCTCACCTCAAGAACTTTGATGGCATACTCGCGCCGGGAGGATTCGGGAAGAGAGGGAGCGAAGGGATCATAGCAGCCGCAAACTTTGCGAGGGTTAGTAATATTCCGTATCTTGGAATCTGTTTTGGATTTCAGCTCGCCATCGTGGCATTTGCTAGACACGTCTGCAAATTAGCTGATGCAAATTCAAGTGAGGTCGAATCCCACACAAAGAACCCAGTCGTTGATTTCATGCCAGAGCAAAGAACCCTGCACGATAAGGGTGGAACCATGCGTCTGGGGAGCCACGAGATAGTGGTATTGTCCGGGACAAAGGCTGCCAAGTTCTACTCTTCAAGCGTAATAAGGAGGCGGCACCGGCATCGCTACGAATTCAACCAGCGCTATCTCGACGTTGTCACAAAACAAGGTCTTGTACTGTCGGCGCATTCCGACAGCGGAAGGAGAATGGAAATTCTAGAACTGCCAAATCATAAGTTTTACTTTGCAGTACAGTACCATGCGGAGTTCAGCAGCAGGCCCGGCAAGCCCGAGCAGGCATTTGATGCCTTCGTGAAGGCGGCATCAAATATCAGATCTTGAGTTCGTATATTCTCTGCCTTGCATCCCTCAATGATGTTTTCTTCTTGACATAGCCCTGGCTTAGCAGGTGGCTCAGCGAAAGACGAATCGTGCGCTCCGGGAGCATTGTCCTCGATGCCAAGTCCTTCTGGCTCAGCGCGCCTTCGTATTCCAGTGTCTTCAGTATCAGTTTGGCACTTGGCGGCATCTTTAGCATGTCTTCTGAAAGTTTCACCTTCTTCGCCATCAAGGATGCCGCCGACGAATCGCCTGCCATTCTAACAAGGCGAGCGGGAAACTCGTGCTTTGAACATTCAAGCATATTTTTTACCTGCTGCCTGCGTCCCCCGTCAAGCACCACTTCGCAGTGATAACGACTTGCGATATCAGCAACCTCCAGCACACTGTCATTTGGCACTACAAGGGGTCTCCGAGTATTGTCTAGCGAGTTTACCGACACGATCAGAAACACGGGAGCTTTTTGCATCACCATAGGTCCCCCTGCCGACATTGAATATGCAGTCGATCCGGTCGGTGTTGAAACTATGACTCCGTCGCTCTTGTCGTGCCAGACGTCATTTCCGTCTATTCGCAGGACATGTTCCATCAGGGTTGCACTTTTGCTGGGGAATACTGCAACGTCGTTCAGTACCGGATCGACTGGCCGCCCATCTACCTTTACAGCAAGGCGAAAAACCTTGTCAACTGAGTAGTCGCCTCGCTTCAGGCGCGAGGTGGCGAATTCCAGGTCTCGGACTTCAAGTTGAGACAGAAAGCCTGTCGAATCGGTCTCGTATATCCCAAGAACAGGCGCAGAATCCGTCACGACCTTGTGGAAGTAATCAAGGATCCCCCTGTCCCCGCCGGCAACAAGTACAAGATCTACCTGCGTGGCAGCGTGGTACTCATCATCCATCATGATCTGAGTCTTGACATTGAGTGACTCGAGAGTCTTTTTCACTTTTGAGAGGAGAGCGCCGTCTCTGGAATCGACGCCTGAAAGCGCCACCTTCATTACCGTTCTGACGTACGTGGACAGAGGGTCGAATTTAAAGCTAAGACTAACCCCAAGTGGTAAGACCTTTGGGTCAAAAATCATCCTCCTGATAGCACGCTATGTCGCACGTTCGTGTCCACTGGAAGAATTTCCTGTAAGTTTTGGCGACTCCCTCTAAGGGAAAGAAACTACACCGGTATTCCTGTGTCTTGTAAATATTTGGTGGTCTTGTACGTCGGATTTAAAGAGAAACAAGGTCCTGCACACTCGACAGAAGTAAACCTTGTCTAACTTTTCAATTGCCTGGGCCAATTGTGGCTCGCTCCAATTGGTGAAGTTCGATGATAAAAGCTATGTGCATGGATTCTCTACACATAATACTTGATTTTTAGCCGTCATTTTAGAGAATGTCCCAGTTTCGAAAACGTCATGTCGCAGATTCACTCTTCGCGTATTTCCTTATCGCTTCAATAAGTTCTTCGGCAGTATAGGGTTTGCTTACGAGATCATCTACGTGCAACGACGGCATGACTTTTTCGAACTCGCCTTTGTGCATGATGAACGATGACGTCAGCACCACCTTTACTTCTGGCTGAATTGCTTTAACACGTCTAACCAGTTCGAAACCCGACATCCCTGGCATTTTGATATCAGACACGAGAACCAGGCAATCTTTGCAGCCATCCTCTTTCATGTGCCGATATGCTTCGTCTGCGTTGTCAAAGGCGTGGACTTCGTAACCATTCTTTTCTAATATAGTCTTCGTAGTAGCCAGCAGGTCTGCTTCATCATCAACAACCAACACCGTAGCTTTGCCAGCTAATTCAACTCACGACCGGAACGGCTACCTGACCCTTCTATTTAAATTGCTGGCTACCTCTGAAGATCCGTGTCCTGTTGCAGTATCTATATTCATCCATCGCACATAGGGCTAAGATAGCTGCCTAAAGCCTACGCTATTGTAAAAGTAAGAGGCACTCTCTTCTATCCTAGACATGGAAGGAATCTTGGCAAGGCCTGCCTGCCCGGTCTCAAGCGCTGCCCGGGCCGCTCCGGCACCAAAGCATAGGGCCCACAACGGATCCCTCTCCTTCATGTATGCGCAGCAAAACGCTGCAGAAAGTATGTCGCCGGCCCCTGTTGAATCCCGCGCGTCTAGCTGCCGCATTTTGATCCAGTATTGCGTCTTCCCGTGGAGCAAGTGAATTTCTTGACGCGAAGTCGAGACAACGAACTCGACTCCTCTTGATTGCAGGGCGAGCATTCCTTCAAGACCGCCCAGACCTCCCGTGAGCGCCGCCATCTCCTCCTGATCAACCTTGATGGCCCTTATCCCAGAGAGTTCCAATTCCAATCTTTCCCTTAGCAGCACGACGCCATTCTGGTCGACTCTCCGCATGTACCCTTGCGGATCGAGCATTACAAAATTCCGACCCCCGCCGTTCTGCTTGATCGAACCAAGTACGTCGGCGGGAACCTCATCGGCTACCGGGCTAGCCAGCCAGCAGTCAACTTTCATGTTCCGTATCTCTTCAGAAGTCACGGGAGCACATTTCGATTGCAGAACCATGTTTCTCATATGTCCTTCAGCTGTGATCGTGAACCTGGTAGTTGGTCGGTCCGGTAGTACCTGGCTTTGGAGGATTGTTATCTTGTTTTGGTCAAGAATCCTTAGGAACTCGACGGGCATGTCCTTCCCGATCCTGGTGGCCAGAGCGACTTCAAACCCAAACCGCCTGCTGGTAAGACCGCAGTAGCACGGCGGCCCTCCAAGGCTCTCTGTTACCGTGCCATCAGCTCCCTTGATGCTGTCGAGCACAACATGGGACGCTATGCCTATTCGCAACGATCAGTACGTCTCCTATCGACTTTTTATAATAAGATAACGAATACAAAGGGTCGATCGCGCAGCCGCGAGTTTGGGATGGCGGTCTCGTGGCCGGCGTCTGTAGCCCTTGTATACCGCAGGGGGCTACACCAAGCTATAAACTTTATGAGCAAATTTTTCTGACCGGATGCACTTACTTTGAAACCGAGATCAATCACAAGATTTAAAGGATGGCTGGAGACCTAATCGCGCCATGCCCAAGAAAAGAGCGAGTCGAGGGCGATCCAAGGGAGGCAAGGGCAGCTCTGGCACGGTTCATTGCAGCCAGTGCGGAGCATTGGTTCCTCGCGACAAGGCCAAAAAAGTCACCGGTAGAATTACAATGATCGAGCCCACCTTGGCCAAAGAACTTAGGCAGACCTTCCCTGACACGTTCTACGCCCCCCAATCAACAGATGTCAAGTTTTACTGTGTCTCTTGCGCTGTTCATAGGGGAATAGTAAAGGTCCGATCAGAATCAGAGAGGCGCCTTGGCGGAAGGCTCAGGTAGAAGAAAGTTTACTCGAAGTTGAAGCAATTCTCTGTGCTAGCGTGATCCCCGCGACGACCGACACGATTATCATGGCCCAGTTCATCGCATCTGCATGTGGGATCATACCTATTATCGCGACAATCAACAGGCGCTCCGCACGTTCGCCGATCCCTATTCCCTTGAGTTCTACTCCAACCGACTCTGCTCTCGCCCTGGTGTAGCTCACCAGGAGGGACAGGGCAAGGGCTATCATGCTCCATAGCGGCTGTGCCAGTCCACCCGCTGCTATTCCAACGAATATCACCGTCTCGGCAATTTTGTCAAACGAGGAGTCGAGAAACGCTCCCTTTTTTGTTGACTTGCCGGTTACCCGTGCGACGCTACCATCGACCATATCAAAAAAGCCGGAGATCAGCAGGAGCATCCCGCCGATGACTGCGGCAAAATACCAAGGAAATTCTGATGCTGCCGATGCGTACGCGATGCCAGCAGCAATAGAAAGAGCAAGCCCAACCCCAGTCCAAAAGTTCGCTGACAGCCCCGTCGCAGCGAAGCTCGAGCCGAGTCTGGCGATCGTAGGCTCGAGCGATTCTCGCAGCTTGTTCAGCAATTCTGTCTCTTCAACATAATTCTAACATAATAAGATTCTCTACGCTGCAAGACTTCGATGCTCTCAGGATGTAGCTGGTTCTTGAGGGACGATCCGATAGAGGTTCCCGCTAAGGCTCAGTACGTACAGATAACCGTCCGGGCCTGTTTCGATATCAGTAATTCCGCCAAACCCAGCGCCAAATGTTACCGATGCTACTTCCTCGCTGCCGTCCGCGACTAGGTCGGAC
>JBOGQL010000142.1:0-6006 GCA_050748985.1 Nitrososphaera sp.
ATAGGAGAGATATCCTGGAAGAGGGGTTGATAGTATGATTGTGTTATGGCGAGATTCTTGGCTTAAACCACTCTCGGATTCTGATGTCGGTACAGGCAAATGCGCATACTGTAAAAAGGCACTCATAGAGATGGACTTTGTTACATCGTGCGACTTTTGCGACATCGGAATAATGCACGATGCGTGTGCCAACAAGCATATTATTTCAAGTCACGAGAAGCAATTGAGGGCGAAGATCGGAGCACACAAAGACAAGCCACTCCACGATTATCAGTGAGCTGATTCACTGACCAGAATCAATTTGTTGTTAAATTCGAAGGCCAGGCTTTTTTGTTTGAGTGCTATACGGATGGCATTTGCCTGTTCTGTCATGCCCTGCTCATCGATGTTATTGGTATGGATCTCTACCTTTGTGTATTTTATCGGTTCAAATTTGCCTTCAAAATAGCCGTCGAATTCAAACATCGACATGGCTCCGTATTTTAATGCCATATCGCGCACTATCTCTAGGAAGCCTTCAACACGGGGGAGGTAGAACTTTACGGAATCGTTGAGCACGCTGACTTCGTATCTATTGGCATCGCTGTTGCCCATACCGGGCGATATATGTGCAAAGGATGTTTATAGGTCAATTGCTAAAGTTATCTTTGTAGAATTAATCCTCCTGATACGTCTCAGTCCTTGAAAGATAGAACTTGAAATTGATCATACCAATTCCTCGGGTCTGCTCGCATATTCGGATCCCTGAACCTGGGTAGTCGCGTGTTGCGTTGTGTCAACAAATCTTGTGTTTCTGTTTTTTTAAAGAAAGAAAATCAAATGTATACATGTCATCAAAAATCTTCTGTTTTGACGCGAGCTCCTTTACGCTGGAGCCTTCTATCGAGTCTTTCCTGAGGTCAAATGACGCTTTGCGCATGGATTTTGGAAATGCTGCCTACGTTGATTCTGAGAAAATGCCACAAATCCTTGCAGGCCTCATGTCCGAATCCAGTTCTCGAGTTTCATCGAATGAGAATCTACTGATGGAATTGAGGGCAGAATTAAGTCTTCTGCACGCTGAGTGTGAAAAGCTCGTGGGAGCAAATGCCAACCTGTCATCCCAAGTTGATTCTCAATCCACAGAGATCGCGTCATTAAAGGAGCAGTTGTCTTCGGCTCTAAAGAAGGCTGAAAACCTGGAAGCTGAAGATGCACGCCTCCAGCTTGCCCTGAAGAGTTCTTCGCAAGCGGCCTCTAATACAGTACACACTAACGATGAAAGCCTCAAACAGTTGAACGACAAGCTGCGAAAGGAACTTGACCAAGTTAGAGGCGAAAGCATAGAGGCGATAGCTTCGATGAAGGTTCTTGAAGCTGAAAATGAGGAACTTCGTCAGGAGCTCGATCAACTCAGAGGCCAGCTCAAAGCGGCGACAGCACCCAAGATCGCGTGATCCGGCCTTATTTGAAGACTTATATGTCCAATTCAAATTTGAATTGAATCAATGGTCGAAAAGATGACAGCCGTATGGCTGATTATCCTGACTGTTCTGGTAACCGCTTCAGTTCCGGCAGTCCTGATAT
Source organism: Nitrososphaera sp. (assembly GCA_050748985.1). GTDB lineage: Archaea > Thermoproteota > Nitrososphaeria > Nitrososphaerales > Nitrososphaeraceae > Nitrososphaera. Next base: position 1,567 of record JBOGQL010000142.1, read on the forward strand.
GGCTCACGTCTACTCCCAAGATGTTAATCGACTTTCAGCTAGCTGAAAAGCTGCCGGCATTTCTCGCGTTTTAGTACGGACAAAGGCATTTATCGCTTCTGAATTTAACGAAAAATCATGGTAGGGTTTGAGGGGCCGGAAAAGAAGAGGAAGGTCCTTTCTTCAATGCTGACACTCGCTGCGCTGATCGGAGGGGCTGTTCTTGCAACCGCGGCGATCACGACGTATTTTCGTGCCCAAGATCCAGTGAACCAGTGCATAGCAGATCCGACTTCAGAGCCCTATCAGGTCTCGGTGCCGATCGCACTTACAGTCGACGGTGCTCCTGGAGTCGTGCCAGAAGATGTTGGCATCAGCGAAACATGCACAAGACCTGTCCACACTATCGAAGAAAATGTCATCCATGTGGCCTACGGCAGACCTCACGATTTCACCCTAGGTCACTTCCTGTATTACTGGCTGGGAAATGATCTGCTGAAGTACGAAACAAAGGTCTATGTTAACGACACTTTGCACACGAGTGGTGATTTCCGCGACATAGTGCTCAGGCAGGGAGATTCATTAAGGATCGCATTCATCACAAAGACCCAATAAGATAATTATGAACGTGCGACAGTAAGTGTTGTGGTATCTTGAAAGAGCTCCGCACCGAGACTGAGATTACTGCAAGCGCAGCCAAGGTCTGGGATATACTGACTGACTTTGAAAAGTACGAGCAGTGGAACCCCTTTATTCGCAAGATAATCGGAGTGGCAAAGGAAGGAGCGAGGATCCAGATCCACCTGCATACTCCTGCGGGCAAGAATCGCAAATATGAGCCTATAGTGACCAAAGTGGATGAGGGCCGCGAGCTCCGCTGGCTGGGCGGGGGGTTCTTTCTTAACGGCGAACATATATTTCTCATTGATGAGCCGCGGCCCGGGCACGTGCTATTCGTGCAGCACGAGGTTTTCACAGGGATGATGACGTCCTTCTTTGGTCGCGGAATTCACGAGGACATCACTGCGGGTCTAAACGAGATGAACGCGTCCCTAAAAGCAAGGGCGGAGCGTTCAGCGAACTAGACGAACCGCATGTATGAGTTGAGCGGCCATTCGGCCACTGCCAGCTTAGTAAGGAACTGGAAGGCATTGAAGTAATTGTTTGCAGGCCTGATCGACACAGCATGGTCGAGAAAGCGAAATAGGAACCTAACATGTCAGGGCTTAGACTAGGTTGGCAACATACTCCGAATGAAAATAATTATCTAGCCCTTGATACAACATTACCGAGTGCCAAGTTACTACGAGATTCTGGAGATACGACCGGACGCAACTCAAGAGGACATCAAGAAATCTTTTCGTAACTTGGCCCTGAAGTACCATCCAGACAAGAACAGGAACTCCGAGGAATCCAAGCAGAAATTCATGAAGATAGTCGAAGCCTACGAAGTCCTCTCCAACGAGCAGTCAAGAAAGAAGTACGACGGAGCGGAGCTCGACAGTCAGGCTCATGCGCCGAGGTGGACACCCCCGGCTGATTTTAGCACCGTGTACAGCTACGAGGAGATCAAAAGGAGATATCGACAGAGCAGAGGCGGGATTCAAGGCGGCATGTGGGACATCAGCGAGAAGGCGAGCTCTGGTATGTGGAAGGCAACCATGCTTCTATTTGCATGCCTTGCGGCCATCGTGCTTTACATCCTGATTGCAGGCTAGTGTTTGTGCCTGCTTCTGCTTCGCCTGTGTTCTTCTTCGCGCCTTTTCGATCTGTCATGTGTCGCGTATTTGAACGCAAAAAAAGCACCGATCACGAAACCTGGTACGGAGATAAAGAGCATATCCATCGAAACAGCCAATGACATCAGCACGCCCAGAACTCCGGAAGCTATAGATGCAATCATGAGCATCAACATCATGGATTTTGTTGCCGCCAATTAACCTAATGTAGAGAACGATGGTATATGTCGTTTTCTATCCTTTCTCAAAAGGAATAAAAAGGGATTGGAATTATCCGCGGACGCATGCAGATAGTCGCCATAGGCAGCCGGGTTTTCGTTACGAGTTTTCAGTTGGCCGGCGTCAAAGGCGTCAAGGTTGAATCGTCCCAAGACGCCCTCACCGAGATCAACAAAATGAACGAAGGCAGCGGGATAGGGCTCGTGCTGCTTAGCGAGGACATTGGAAAAGAGATACGCTACCAGCTCACGAACCTCAGAGCCAAGAGACCGATCCCGCTGATTTTTGAGCTCCCTTCTCCCGGGAGCAAGAAGGAAAAGGTCGACTATAGGGCTCTTCTGAAGCAGATCCTAGGCGTCTAGTCTCTGAGAATGTCTTTGACGCCGACAAATGTCCTGGATACGAAAAGGATTTTTGCCCATTCTTCTAGTGACTCGGCAATAGCCCGAGCGTGGTGCATATCCTTGCCTCCTGCTATAACACCATGATTCTTTACCACGACGGCGCGAGCCCCAGCTTGAAATTCGCGTGCAACTGACTCCGCAAGTTGCTCCGATCCCGATGGCTGGTTCGGGATGACCGCAGGCGTCCCGACAACGATCTTGGCCTCCTCGATGACCTGGGTGAACTCTGACGAAATCGCAACACCTATGGTGAATGGACTGTGGGTGTGGATCACCGAGTTGACGTCGGAACACCTATTGTAGATACGTCTGTGCATTTCGAGCTCAATGCTCGGTTCCTTCCGGCCCACTGCCTTTCCAGTTCGCAGGTCTACCTTGACTAGGTCAGTCGGTCGCATCAGATAGCGCGGCACACCGGACGGCGTGATCCACATCGACGATCTGCCAGTCCTGAAGCTATGGTTACCCGATATCGACGTGGTAAGCCCCATAGCGTGCAAATCTTGTACGATGTTAACAAGATCTCGTTTCATATCCAATTAATTGTGGAGTGGACAGAGTACGTTATAAGGACTGCCAGTATGATGTAATTTGAATATCTGGCGTCACCACTCAATACATAATAACGAGAATTCCATATTGTGCTAGGCATTGGAGAGGGTCAAGACAATTGCGCTGTTGATTGGCACGGTGGCAGCCGCGGCCGCGGGCATTTCACTGCTGGCTGGCTTGAATGAAAATCTCCCCCAAGTCCCGAGAACAGACGATTCGAAACCAAAGCCGGTTGAAAACGGCGGCTCCAATACCGACACTTTTACGGTGCTGCCAGATCCCAATCCGCCAAAGCTGAACGACCCAAATCTCCGCGTAGAAAAAGTGATCACCGGTTTAGACTCGCCTACTGGCATGGCATTTCTTGATCCTGATGACCTGCTCGTTCTTGAAAAAAATAGTGGCTTGGTGCGACTAGTATCGAATGGTTCACTGCAGACGACGCCGGTGTTAAGTGTAAAGGTGGTCAACAACAGCGAGAGGGGTCTGCTTGGAATAGCGGTTGCCGAAGACACTTCGGAGACGACAATATTCCTGTATTATACGGAGAGCAGCGGAAGCGAGGTAAGGAATAGGGTATACCGTTACGACTGGTCCGGACTAGGGGAAATTACCGGCGGTACGCTCGTGCTCGACCTACCAGCTACCCCCGGCCCCAACCACGACGGCGGCAAGTTGACTTTGGGGCCTGACGGCATGCTCTACGCTATGATAGGAGACCTCAACAGAAATGGGGTACTCCAGAATTTCAAGAGTGGCCCAGAACCGGACGACACTTCTGTTATTCTCCGTGTCGACATGGATGGGAATCCTGCCGTAAATGCAATCCTATCACATACCTCACCCGAATTCAACTCTTCACTGAGCTCGTATTACGCATATGGAATACGCAATGGATTCGGCCTGGATTTCGATCCTGGAACAGGGCTGCTCTGGGATACTGAGAACGGCCCCGCAGATTACGACGAGATAAATGTAGTCCGGCCGGGATTTAACAGCGGGTGGGAACGCGTCATAGGCCCGATGGAAAGAACTGGTATCCGTGAGAGCGACCTTGTGCTCTTCGAAGGTTCGCACTATGCGGATCCCGCATTCAGCTGGCGTCAGGCCATAGGCTTGACAGACATCGAATTCTTCAATTCCACAAGCCTTGGCGGCAGGTATTCCTCTAACCTCTTTGTCGGCGACTTCAACAATGGCAACCTGTATTTTTTCACGCTCAACCAGTACAGAGATGGGCTCGCCCTTGGCGACATTGACAACGCGGGACTGTCCGACCTAGTCGCGGATGGCAGCGAGGAAGTAGCATCGGTAACATTTGGCGCTGGGTTTGGCGGAATTACTGATATCGAAACAGGCCCGGATGGTCATCTATACGTACTGAGCCTTAGCGGGAACCTCTATCGGATCGTCCCTCAAGAACCGGCTACATCCTGAAGAGCATCGAAGTCTTGCAGCGCAGAGAATCTTATTATGTTAGAATCATGTTGAAGAGACAGAATTGCTGAACAAGCTGCGCGAATCGCTCGAGCCTACGATCGCCAGAC
>JBOGQL010000143.1:0-2465 GCA_050748985.1 Nitrososphaera sp.
GTTCTAAGGGGCAGGGCGGACGGACAGAAAATAAGCGTCATGCTCAAGGAGAAATTGGAAAAACTCGTCGGATAGTCGATGTACAAGCCCAGAGATGCCAGAGAGATCTAAGTCGATCAGTTCTTCAAACCTCCAGAGACAACTTTCAGAATATTCTGTTCACTCGCAGGAAAAAGACCATCATGGATTCAGTGGCTAGAAGTTATGGACAGAAATCGACAGCATGATCAAGCCCGCTGAAGCTCTTCATCGAGTGTCTTGAAAAAGCGGGTGAATCGCTAACCCTATCGCCGGAGGCGCGAAATCAGATAGAGCGATGCGTTTTCGACTGGAAAGACTGGATGGAGTAAGGTTCTTTAGATGTTTGATGCTTGAAAGCTCCAACCGTGGCGATAGAAAGATTTGCTGACGAGAAGGCGGATTTTCATCCAAGGGCATGGCTTACCAGATACCGTCGTACTTCTATCGGCTACATGACGAAGATGCTTCTATTCTACCATGGAATAGGGTTCGGACTCATGCTTGCTGGAGACCTGATCGTTCAATTCACAATCCCAGACTACGAGCAGCCCAGCATACCGAGGTCGCTTTCTTCGGTGCTAGCTGCGGGTCCGCTTGAAGAGACGATATTCTTTGGGATCCCTTTCTACATATTTGGTAACGCTTACTCTGTGCTTGTTACCGGGGCTGTTTGGGTGGCAATCCATCTCTTGAACACCGAGACATTCGAAATTAGCAGCCTAGCGTTCGGAAACCTGCTCTTCGTTCTGCCATCTCTTTTCTTCAGCCTCAGAACATGGATAAGTGGCAAGGGATGGTTTTCGATATTGACGCATTCCAGCTGGAACGGGATATTTTTCGGCGTAGGATGCACCGTCGGCGAATTTCCCTGCTCTATTCTAGATTCCGATGCTGGCACCACCATTTTTTGGCTCGTCGCCTCGGCAGGACTGATAGCAGCTACCTATGCCCTATACAGACGAAAGGAAAGCAAGGAACGGCCGCGCTTGGCGGCCTGACCCTGCGAATTCAATATATATGTCAGCAATTTTCTTACATGAAACAGATGAGCCAAGCTGAAAACAATGTAACGGTAACAGTCACGGTGGGTGAAGTAAAGGTGCAATTCAGCGGCTCCGCCGATTCCGTCATGTCGTCTGTCATGACTTTTCTGGCAAAGCAGGTGCCCGCAATGGATCTTGCGAGAAAAATCTCTCTAAACTATACCGCTCCTGAGCTTATCGAGACATATTCAAAATTCATCAAAATCACGAACGAAGGTCCGCGCGTGATACCAGACTCAGAGGTGAATCTGTCAGACAAGGATGTCGTGGCTCTCCAGCTCATAGGAGCCAGAATAGCCAAGGAAATTGGTAAGGTGCAGGATGACTCTATGCAGGTGTCAGACATACACACTGCGACGGCTCTGAATCCCAAGTCGATAAGCTCCAGGATATCAGAGATGGCGAAAGCCGGTCACGTGTCACGCGACGAAAAGGAAACTGGCAAGTATCGGATAACGACCGCGGGAATTCACTGGCTCAACTCCGCGATAGCGAAAAAATCAAGATAATACTAGCCGCCGACCGGGCGCTTCTGGATGTATCGAAAGTTTCGCATCGTTCCAGTTCTTGTCAAGATGTTTTCCCTGACCATGTCGGCGAGCGAATGGGAGACCGCAGTCCTGTCATAGTTGTACCCCCTTCTCCCGAGTTCTTCGTGGACTTCGCCGAGTGCCCTTTCGTCAGAAAAATAGCTTTCCTGCCAGAGGTCGTCAATCAGCCCGCGGCACGTCATCCCGGGCTTCGCAGTTCTCCTGTCAATGTCGCCGCCAAGCCTCGAGTCCGAACCAACAGGCCTTGATCGAAGTGCTTCCACATCCTGCCTAAGCTTATCCAGCTGGTCCTGAATCGCGGGGCCTAGTTTGCTTGCATCCAGGCTCTCGAGTACCGTCTCTACGACCTGCTTTACTCTGGCCTCCAAGCAGGTTATTTCGACCTCCCATTCACCGTGCTTTAGCTTTATCTTGACATCCTCGGGAAGTCGATCACTCAATTCCTGCTTATATATACGGATTTTAATGATATTGATAAACTTGTTGCTGAGCATATTGACCATGTTGCACAATATTAATATATTTGTGCCCGCAGTTCTTGTTGACCAACATGCATACAGAACTGGATCAGCGATTCAGCACACCGAGCCTAGGGGACTTGGACGTAGTCGACTCCGTACGCAGGTGTCTCACTCCGAAGTTGGAAGAATTAAGAGGTAGGAAAATCATTTTCAGCCGCGACGACAAGAAGCTGTTCCCAGTTGACGGCTGGGGGCTAAGAACTATGCAGCATTCAGCATGCATCACTACCATCCGACCCATCAAGGAGAACATGGTGGTTGCCGCAGTCGATTCCAGCAGCGTCAAGGTCGCAGAAACTGAAGAGGGGAGTCTTTACGCTGTAAAGTGT
>JBOGQL010000144.1:0-9372 GCA_050748985.1 Nitrososphaera sp.
GATGTAACTTTCGACGCAGCCAGAGATGCAGGGTATTTTGATTAGCCACGTTCCGCATTACCACCTATCCAGACATGACAGGCCTTACCGGTGTTTGTCAAAAGTAGTCTACCCTCCAAATCTTAAATGAAAAATAGCAAAGCATCTCATTCCGTCACCTGAGCGGCAAGATGGTATAGTATGTTTTTAGTCTCTTGTTCATTACTTTAGAGTATCCCGAATATTGACGAAATTAACGAGCAAGCGTGAACATCATGCTTGCCCGCCAGCTACTTGCAGACCAGATTTTTCTCGGGAACTGCAGGGAGGTGCTGCAAAAGCTTCCAGGGAATTCAGTGCAACTGACCATAACCTCGCCGCCCTACCGCAACGCAATCGACTACGACATGCACGCTTCTGGCAGTGGAGGCTATTACAGAGGGAAGCTAAAGCTTGATACCAATGATTATCTCGAAGATATGGCCGATATCTTTGGGGTTAAGGTTTATCGCATCACAAAAGAGGGCGGGTACTGCTGCATAGTCATAGCAAACGAAGTCGTAAACGGAACCATAATTCCTCTACCGCACATGCTCCTTTCGCGGTTGGTTCAGCCTTTTGGCAAATGGCAGCTGCACGAAGAAATCATTTGGCACAAGGTTACGGGCGGCACGAACAGGTACGGTTCTTTTGTAATTAACCCTTATCCCAAGTACTACCGGGCAAACATAATGCATGAATTCATACTTATACTTCGCAAGGGAGACGTTAACACCGGGAGAACCCAGCGCATAGAGTCGCTCCCGGCGACACACGAGGAATGGACAAAAGAGATAGCCAATTCTGTATGGCACATCGCGCCGGTGCCGCCGGGGTACATCGACCACCCCTGCCCATTTCCGGAGGAAGTACCGTACAGGCTCATGAAACTTTATTCTTACGAAAACGATATAGTCCTTGACCCATTCAACGGCAGCGGACAGACGACCAAAGTAGCACACCATTTTGGGCGCAGGTATTTCGGGATTGATGTCGTCAAGGAATATGTCGAGCTGGCGAGAATGCGCGTTGCTAGCGAGCCCCTGCACATTCGACACGAGGCTTTGATAGCGAACTGGAAAAAGATTCCGTCACACTGCAAGCGCGGTCAATAGCTTTTTCTGTCCTCCAACACTTGCTAGATCGCAAGGATTGAAGGTTTGAGCCTGAGCAGTTAGCGAAATTGTTCAGGTCCAAGAAATTCACATGCTTCGCAGCATTGATGACGGATAATCAAGCAGGCCGCGTGTTGCGTTCTTTTAGCAGGCGGCCGAGTGCCTTCTGCTTTAATGCCACCTCGATGTATTGCCCGTCGCAATCGCTACATACCAGGTAGATGGCGGCACTGTCCTGGCTGGGAGTTATTACTTTTGCCCAGTGTAGACCGGAAGTGCCTTTCGAGCATATCACACATCCTGCCTTTCCCTCAAGGGAAGAGCCTTCGGCGCCCGTGTACATGGCGTACATCTCGTATCCGTCGGTCTGAAGGGAATCCCACTCGGACTGGAACGTTTCCCGCATATCCTCTCCAAGGCCAAGGGACAGTAACCTGGAAACATGGTCTTCCTTAGAACCCATAACGCAACCTCTAGACATTGACGGGTTAATAATCTGTGGGCATGCTTGTTGTGTATTTCTTGATGACACACATCACCTTAACAATTCTGTCTGAACATTGACATTCAAAATGCAGCCGCAGAACAGAAAGGTACTAGTCATGTTGGCTGTATCGATGGGTATCATCACATTCTCTTTCCTACTCCCACTAGTGATCATACCGGCATACCTGGACATATCCAATGCATCCAGCTGTGCGACATCAATTGGCTGCTCACAGGATTCATACAGCAGGTGTGGGGCTTACGAGTCATCTGGCGATTCGGGTTCTTTCACTGACTCGATAAGCCGCGGTATGAAGGGGATGCTTTGCTTGATGGGGTTTGACAACGGCGATGCCAAAATTACTTCACCTTTGGTCAGCAGATCAGGGCATATCACGCTTAATAAGGTGCTGCTGCCAATAGTATAGTCAAATGTCGGCGGCAACCTCTAGTTCCAAACAACCGAAACAGCACCGCTGCAGTTCATGCGGGAGAGTTTTTGATAGTGCAGAGTCGCTAGACGCGCACACACGGATGGAACATGGAAAGCACAGTCTACCACCAGCAGGCGTTGGATAAAAAATTAATGTGTCCATTGCTGCATCAGAGCCATCATGGCTGCCAAGATTTGCGCCTCTATCGCTGCTGAAAATGCTCAATTGATGAAGGAACAGGCGCATAACGCCCTTTCTTCGGGAGCCGATTTTGTCGAATTGAGGTTTGATTACCTGAGGCCAGAGCTGCTGGAGGAGGCCGTTAAAGTTGTTAGAGATTTGAAGGGCATGGCGGTATACACGCTCAGGTCAAAGGAGCAGGGGGGCAAGTTTGGTGGGAGCGAGCATGAGCGGATTCAGTGGCTGATGAAGATCGCAAAGGAAGGACCCATGCTCATCGATATCGAGCTCGACTCTCTGAGGAACAATGACGAACTGGCAGACTTTCTTGAAAACCTGAAGACATCGATCCTAGTTTCTTGGCATGACTTTAACAGGACGCCGCCAAGCGAGGAAATTGCCGATATCCTCTCCGAAATGAGGGTGTACAGCAACTACGTGAAGATCGTAACTATGGCGCATAGCACGGAGGATTCACTGACGCTCCTCAGCATGTACGAGAATACCACGGGCTTGCATCCAATAATTTTTGCTATGGGAGAGCCCGGGGTATTATCAAGAGTGCTGTGCACCGTGGTGGGAAACGCGCCCTTTACGTACGCAACACTTGAGAATGCGATCGCGCCCGGGCAACTGACAGTGAAGCAGTTGCGAAAGTTATATGACAGGCTGGCTGATATTCGCGCCTAGTGCAAACCGCGGTCAAGACGTTCTGCATAATCGGCGACCCTATAGATCATTCACTCTCGCCTAGCATGCAGAACGCAGCGTTCCAAGCGCTAGGTCTGAACTGCACCTACATTGCATTCAAAGTGACCCGCGGGGAACTCAAAGAGTCAATAGAGTCCCTGCGCGCGTTACGTATTGCGGGATTCAACGTCACAGTTCCCCACAAAGTGGAGGTTATGAAATACCTTGACGAGCTCGATACCACCGCTAAAAAGGCCGCAGCAGTTAACACAGTAAACAGCATAGAGGGGATATTCAAAGGCTACAATACGGATATACATGGATTCATCGAACCGCTGCGCAGGCGCAAAGTTGACTTTCAGGATATGCAGGTATTGCTGCTCGGCGCCGGGGGGGCCGCCAGGGCAGTCGTCGCCGCGCTATCTGAGGAATCAGGTATACGAAAATTGGTAATCGCAAATCGCGATTCTGAAAGAGCCAACGCGCTATCCAGAATGGGCTCGAGCCTTGGATTGAAGTGCGAAACTGCTCCTCTTGACGACGCTCAACGAGTTTCGCCGGAATCCGACTTGATCGTAAATGCTACGACGATCGGCATGGGTGGCGAGCCAAGCATCATTGACCATAAACAGATCGAGAAAGGGAGCATAGTGTACGACATGGTCTATCGGCCCGTGACTACTGATTTAATCGCAAATGCCAAATACGCTCAGGCAGTGGTTGTGTACGGCTACGAGATGCTGGTTGAGCAAGGCGCAAAGGCTTTCGAAATATGGACCGGGATTACCGCGCCAAGGGAAGCCATGAAGAAGAGCCTTCTCGGAGTTTTCGGTGAGCCGGCGTGACAGCGCGAAAGACACGGGCGACTATGCATGGAGCAATATCAGTAGTGAACGCGATAGCCACAGGGAACGGTTCGGCACTTGGAATCTCGCTGAGAGTGTCTGCAGAGGCAGAGCTCGAAAATGGTCGAGGAGTACGGTTCCTGACAGGCAAGAACGATGACAGGCTGATAAATAATATTGTCCGAAACACCGTGCCATCAGGAATCTTGGAGAGTAACATGATAACAATACGAGTTAGGTCGGAGATTCCAAGAGGGTTCGGGCTAAAGAGCTCCAGCGCGGTTTCGAATGCTGTGGCCCTTGCATGCACACGGCTCGCGAAGGAAGAGATAGATGACTATGCAGTGCTCGATGCCGCTGCCCGGGCTTCGCTCGATGCCACAGTCTCGATGACTGGCGCATATGATGATGCCACTGCCTGCTACTTCGGCGGCTTCACCGTGACTGACAATTACTCCCGGAGATTGATCAAGAGGGAGGCGGCCCCTGCAAATCTCAAGGCAATTATATTTCTCCCGCGGAACACCCCAAGAGGGGATTTGAGAAAATTGAGCAACCTGTCGGACCTCTTTACCGACGCATTCAAACTCGCAGAGGCCGGCGAATATTGGAAAGCAATGAAGCTTAACGGCGTCCTCACAGCAGCTGCGTTCTCTGCGCGGTATCGCCCGATAATGGCTGCGATCGAGCGCGGCGCACTTGCTGCCGGCATTTCAGGAAACGGCCCGTCGGTTGCTGCCGTAGCATACGACGACGAGGTAGAAGAGATCAAGTCCGCGCTGTCAAAATTTGAAGGAAGAATCATTGTTTCGCACGTCAATAATGAGAAGGCAACAGTGGAGGCGTCGTGATAAGGTATGGTGAGCATTCTCGTAAGGCGATCAAAGATAGCTGGAAGCATAAGAGTTCCTTCGAGCAAGAGTTATACCCACAGGGCTATCGCAATTGCGTCCCTTGCGCGTGGAAGGCAAAGATCAACAATATCAAACGCCCTTTTAGCGCGGGACACCTTGGCCACACTCGAAGGCTGTCAGGCTTTGGGTGCAGAAATAATGCGCGAAGGCAACGACCTTCACGTAAACGGCAGGACAAGCCTTGAAGCGCCGGAGAACGTAATTAACGCAGAAAACTCTGGGACGACCATCAGGATTATGACTGCAATGTCTGGCCTTGTTAGGTCTGGCTACACGGTGCTCACTGGCGATGAAAGCCTGCGAAAACGACCGATGCAGCCGATACTAGATGCTCTATCCCAGTTAGGAGTAGAGGCATACTCGACGAGGATGAACGGAACCGCTCCCTTAGTAGTCAAGGGGGGCGGCATAAAGGGCGGCACCGCTATCGTAGACGGAAGCATATCGAGCCAGTTCATCTCTGGCCTTCTAATAGCGGGAATATACGCGGATTCGGAAGTGACCATGAAAATTACAGGGAATCTGGTATCCAAGCCTTACGTCAGCGCAACCCTTGCAACGATGGAACATTTCGGGGTTAGGGTTGAACACAGTTCTGACTTGGTTAAGTACTATATCAAAAACGCGCGTTACCGTGCTGCCAGGTTCGATGTTCCTAGCGACTTTTCCACAGCAGCGCTTGTGCTGGCAGCTGGAGCTCTTGCCGGAGACAAACTCAGGGTGAGGGGTCTGAACTTCAGCTTGCCACAGGGAGATTCGCAGATATTGGATATTCTAAAGCAGATGGGATGCGCGATAAAGGTCGACAGCATCAAAGGAGAAGTTGTCGTAAACAAAGCTGACATGCTTGAAGGCGGCGACTTTGATCTTGGCGATACGCCGGACCTGCTACCTGTTGTTTCCATACTCGCTCTGAAGGCTAGAAGCCCTGTTACCATAAAAGGAGTCGCCCACGCAAGAGTAAAGGAAACAGACAGGGTCGCGAACATTGCTTCTGAGCTCGTAAAGTTCGGCGCTCTCGTAAAGGAGTTCCCCGACGGGCTGAAGATAGTTGCCCCGGATGTACTGAAGAGCGCCTCTCTTGAAGCGTACAACGACCACCGGCTTTTCATGGCATTCGTCATCGCTTCGATGATGACGGAAAAGTCCGTGGTTGCTGGCGCCGAATCCGTGGATGTCTCGTATCCCAATTTCATCTCAGATATGAAGGAGCTGGGGGCCAGATTTTCCCCGGCACCAGACAGGGAATGATCGTGTTCCAAAAAGACAATATATAGAACAGGCTAAACAACTCACTGCAAATAACCAATGGCTGGCGGAAACATAGTTGGCGAAAGGTTTGCTGCACTGAGCTTTGGCGAAAGTCATGGCAGATGTGTCGGCATTGTAGTGGATGGCTGCCCTGCGGGCATGCCGTTAAGCGAATCAGATATCCAGTGGCAACTAGATCTGAGAAAGCCCGGCCAGTCCATCATCACTACCCAAAGGAAAGAAGAGGACAAGGTCGAAATGTTATCAGGAGTTTTTAATGGATTTACAACGGGCGCGCCTATCTGCATGTTGATCTGGAACAAGGATTCAGACTCGCGTCCTTATGAAATGATAAAGAGCGTGCCCCGCCCCGGCCATGCAGACTACCCGGCATCGGTAAAGTACGGAGGCTTTGCAGACTACCGAGGCAGCGGGAGGTTTTCCGGCCGACTGACCGCCACGTTGGTGATGGCCGGAGCGGTTGCGCAGAAGCTGCTGAAGCACAGCCTCGGGATCGAAACGGCTGCCTATACAATTGAAATCGGTGGCATCAAGGCTACGCACATCACCGATTCCAACATCGGGAGCAGGTATGAAAATGAAGTAAGGTGCCCGGATCCAGACGCGGCGGCCAAAATGAAAGACGCGATAATGCAAGCTAGAAAGGCGGGCGATTCCCTGGGCGGTGTGATCGAGTGCACAAGCACGGGTCTCCCAGTAGGCCTTGGCGAGCCTATCTTTTCGTCTCTAGAATCAGACATTAGCAGGGCACTATTCAGCATCCCAGCAGTCAAGGCGGTGGAGTTTGGTTCGGGATTCGCTGGCAGCAAAAGCCGAGGGTCCGAGAATAATGATCTGTATTTCTTGAAGGACGGCAAGGTTGTAACAAGGACAAACAACTCTGGCGGCATCCTCGGAGGACTGTCAAACGGAATGCCGATAATTGTCAGGGCAGGATTCAAGCCCGCATCATCGATAGGTAAGAATCAGGAAACGCTTGACATCTCCAAGAGTGAGCCCGCGAATCTTGCGGTCCCAGGCAGGCATGATCCTTGCGTCGTCCCGAGAGCTCCGCCTGTCGTAGAGTGCGTGGTCTCTATGGTTCTCGCTGACCACGCAATCAGAGCAGGACTGATCCCGCCAGTGCTAAAGCGATGGTAATGATGGAAAACAACGAAGAGCTGGAATCTCTCCGGGAACAGGTCCGGACCATTACAGGTGACATAATGGCCAGCGTGCACAGGCGCATCGAACTCGCAAAGAAAATAGGAGAGATCAAAGAGAGGCTCGGAATACGTGTCAAAGACGAAAGGGTCGAGCAAGAAGTCAGGACAAAGGTGCTGGCGCTTGCAGATGAAATAGGGATGGATCAGGGATTTGCACTGCGGCTGTTGAATGTGCTGCTTCAGGAATCGGAAAATGTTCAGGCAGAGAAACGGCAGCAGCCGCAAAAACAGACCCACCTAGCCATCTTTATGAAAGCCAAGCAGCTCGAAGGGGAAGGGAAGAAAATAATCCATATGGAAGTTGGGGAGCCGGACTACTCGCCACCAGCTGTCGTGGGAGAATCACTTCTAGAATCCTTCGAGCTAGGGCGATACCATTACACCGATACGCGGGGAATACCAGCGCTTCGCGAAGCAATTGCAAAGGCGGCAGTCGTAGCTGAAGACAGACTGATAATAACGCCGGGAGGTCGATTTGCGGTATTTAGTGCAATCGTTTCACTTCTAAAGGCAGGTCAGGAACTCATTGTTATAGAACCTGCATGGCCGGCGTACAAAGAATGCGGGGACTTTGTCGGAGCTACGACCAGAGTTTTGAAGACGAGCCTAGATGATAATTGGACACCTGACACGGACAAGCTTCAGGAAATGATTAACCCTGCCACCAGAATGATAGTTCTCAATTATCCAAACAACCCAACGGGCAGGGTGCTTGGCAGAAAAACCATGGAAAAGATTGTGTCAATAGCAAAGGATCACGATCTCTACCTGCTGAGCGACGAAGTGTATGCGGATTACGTATTTAACGGATCCTTTGGCAGCGTTCTGGAGTACGATTACGATAAGAGCATTATGGTCTCGTCCTTTTCAAAGCGATTTGCAATGACTGGATTCAGGGTGGGATACGCCGTCGCCAGCAAAGACGTCATAGCGGCCATGACCAAGGTTCAGGCTGTCGGAATAACTAGCGTTGCCGAGCCTATGCAGCGTGCTGCGCTTGCCGCCATTGGAAATGATGTCTCGGATAATATAGGGACCGTGAAAGAGAGGATAGACTACATCTGTGGCCGGTTGAAGGAAATCTCCCTTCGATTTGCAGAGCCGGAAGGGGCGATGTACGTCTATCCCGAACTCGAGGGCATCGATGACATCACCCTGGTAGAAAGGCTGCTCGAAAAAGGAGTCGCGGTGGCACCCGGGAGCGGTTTCGGAGATTCCTACCGGCAATTTGTACGGATATCTGCGTGCCAGCCAATCGAGGTCTTAGGGAAAGGGCTGGACGTAATGGCACAAGTCATCAGAGAGGGTGGTTAGTTGCTGCAAGAAATAGCGATAATCGGAGCGGGAGGGAAGATGGGTTCTTGGTTCGCGAATTACTTTTCGATCCGAAGTGCGCAGGTCTCTGTCTACGACACGAACGAGGATTCTGTAAAAGCGCTAGTCGGGAATTACAGGATGTCGCCGACGCTGGCCGACTGCGTCCCCACAGCTGACATTGTAATCGTTTGTGTTCCCGTGCAACTGACGCCAAAGGTAATTGCGCAATGCGTAAAGGAGATGAAGAATGGCGCAGTGATCGCGGAAATATCGTCCGTCAAACACAAGACTTTTCCGGCGCTAGCCAAGGTGCGAAGTAATGTCCATCCGCTTTGCATCCATCCAATGTTCGGCCCAGGAGCCGGCGAAAAAAATCAGCTGAAGATGCTCCTGGTTCCAGTAAGGGATCAGGAGGCTGAAGCGAAAAGGCTGCGCGAAATGTTTGACGGGCTCATGCTCACGGTGCTACCAAACGCCAAGGCACATGACGAGGCAATTGCGGTCGTACTCGGACTGACGTACTTTGTGAATATCGCGTTTGCCAAGACAATATCTCGCAGTGACATTGAACTGCTAAAGCAGATATCTGGGACAACATTCGGTCTTCAGTCCATGCTTGCGGAAAGCATTCTTACAGACGATCCCGAGCTAATGTCGGCTCTCGTCAGGGACAATCCGTTCGCAGCTAAGCAAATAAACCGTTACATCGAGGAGGCATCGAGCATCGCAAAATTAGCCTCAAAAAAGAAAGGGAGGTACTTCGAGGCCGAAATCTTGAAGGTGAAGAAGAGGCTTCAGATGCGGCAGGACCTCCAGGAATCATACAAGCGCCTTTACGACATGGTCCAAGTTCACAACGGCTAATAGGAGAGATATCTTAGAAGAGGGGTTGATAG
>JBOGQL010000145.1:0-3809 GCA_050748985.1 Nitrososphaera sp.
CGTCAAAGTCGCGTATTTTTCTGGGGTGCAGTTTTGCTCCGCCAAGCGCCAAAGTCAAGCCATGACTTTTGGCATCATCATCTATTATATGCAATTTATTTTATAAAAACATTTCCCCCAATCCAACTCATACACTAATTTCTTATGCTTTGATATTTTAGCTATTCTTTTATGGCGTTTTATATAATTTCTATATATTGACGTCGGCGTATGACGAGGTTCCCTTACGGGCCTCTCCAGCTCGTCTTCTGAAAGCTCCCATAGGTCCCTGCGTATTTGAAGTTCAGGTATCCATCGCTTGAAACGACGGCCCTTGTTGAAGACTGGTCCATCCTGCTGGCTTCGAACCCGGAAGGCAGCTCGATTATCGCGCGGTGGATCTCGCCGGTGACGGGGTTTCTGATGGGCTCAAGCCAAGCTTCGGCGAAATCGCCAATTCTTATCCGGCTATTCAGCCCCTTCGCTTCAAAGGCTATCCTTGCGCGCCGGGGCTCCTGGAAGCCGTCCATCACGCTCCTGTAGACTTCAAACGGCCCTCCGCCGGCGTCGCCAGTAATTATTTTCGAGAGCGCAGCAAACTGATCGTCATTGGTTCGGTCGTCGACATAGAACGAGGCCTTTCCATGGCCCTCGTGGATAGGCCCGGGCCATGAGAGGATATACGCCATGTTGAGCCTATCGAGCTTTACCTTTCCATAATTGCCCTCTATTATGTGGATGCCGCCGATACCCTGGCATTTTCCGTGAGTGGGCCGGGCATTGAACTGGCAGGGGCATCCCCAGTCGCAGTTACAGCTGTCAAGGTAATAGACACGCATCTGCCATTTCGTTTTTCCTGTTTTCACGCACTGAGAAAGTCTGCCTTGCTATTTCAGCTTTTTTCCGGCTCGTACATTTTTAGCAGAGTGTCTCGAAGCTATAGTAATTTGGGATCGCATCTACTTGACGCGATAATTTCCAGGGAGCTGGACGGATCTGGCTGCCGCAAACTATTGTCCGGCGACGGCATTACTTCTCCGGATCTCACGATCAAGGGGATGCTCGGAGTGTTTGAAGGATTCTCGATAGATACAAGGCTCGTCAGGAAAAGCGTGCCTGCGATAGGAGATGCGAGCAGCGTCGCCAAGAACCTGGACGAGTACCAGTTTCTGCTGTGCCTGCTCGTGCCAACACTTCCGGACTCCGACCCGTCCAAGCTGCAGCTGCAGAAATACCGGGTCGCGATCGTCGCAGCGTTCGCGAGATTGGCAGGCATCCTCAGGGAATTAAAGCAGGACGACCTAGAGCCCTGGGTCACGCATGCCAGGTTGCTGCTCGAAGAAACGTCGGACGCGTACGTGAAGGTGAGGACGAACGCCAGCCTGCGCGTTATTCCGCATAAGGAAACGTTCGAGTTCTTTGGAATGCCAGAAGAAAGCATAGAAGCCGCACTACGCGCTTTTTACGGCCAAGAATAAATAAATTCTGAATTGGTCAGCATAAAACCGTGCACCTTGTTGCCGTAGCGCTCATAGAGCCGCAATTTCACGTCAACGTGGGTCACGTTGCGAGGCTGATGAAAAACTTTGGCCTCCGCAGACTGTATTTCATCGGCCCACATTTTGATAGATATGAGGCAGTAAGGTATGCGATGCACGGCAAGGACGTGCTTGCCGCGGCCAGGACGGTGACTCTCCAGCAGCTCAGGAAGAGGTTTGACGTTCTCATCGGAACTACAGCGATAAGTGCAACGAGCCGGCTCAACGTTCTGCGCGAGTCGGTAAGCGCCGAACAGCTGGCCAGAATAATCCGGGAGGGCGTTAATATTATTTTATGCATCGTCCTTGGCAGGGAGTCGTCCGGAATGAACAACAATGAGCTTGCGATGTGCGACCTTGTCTGCACCGTTGACACAAGGACAAAGTACAGGACAATGAACGTAGCCCACGCGCTCGCGATTTTACTTTACGAATTATCCCGGCAGCAGCAACCACCGCCGGCAAAGGCCACAAAGAAGATGGTGCGTTCTGCGGCTCGGGAGGATATAGACCTGCTTCTCCGGTATGTCGGCGAGATGGCAGCTGCCGCCAACTATGACAGCCACAAGAGGCCACTTTTGGACTCTGCTGTCAAGAAACTCATAGCAAAGAGTGCGCCAACGGCTAAGGATGTTATGCTCTTGGTGTCGCTCTGCAGAAAAACCATGCTTGCTATCGGGCGTAGGAAAAAGAGCGCGGGAAAGGCCACGGAGAAACGCAAAGCCTGACCCATTGTGACGCTGCGAGATCGGGTTACGGTTCTAGGCCTGGGACTCTGTCATCGTGCTTTTTGCGGGGCGCTGCAGCCTTTTCTCCAATTTCTTATCAATTACCAGAAATGAAGCGCCGCATAGAGCAAGTACGATGCTTACCGCGAACATCCATCCGACGATGGCGGTCATCATGGGCCTGAGATAGACCAGCTGCAATCCGACCTGATGTATTCGGGCCTCAAGGCTCACCACCTTTGCCTGGACGCTGCCATCCACTTCCTCAAGCGAGTCTGCTAGAGCGTTAAGCTCGGCCTTGGTAGCGCTCAGGTCAAAGACGGCGCACCCGCCATACTGTTCCTCAGGGCAGCTTGGCATGCTGGCAGCTGTGCTTCTTACCTTGGCAGCAGACCCGTCAAGGTCGATGTCGGCATCAAAGCTCTCCAGGTACTTTGCAGCTCCTTCAACCGTCGCAAGAAGAGGTGGAAGTACGACGAAAGTCAAATAGCCGCCGATCCCAGCGGAACCAGCTCCGAGGGCAAGCACCGAGAGCGCCATGATCTTCATGGCAAGCAAGTTGCGATTCAGCGCCTCCTCGGCATGAAGCATGAGAGAGCGTTTGCTAGTTCGTTTCCAGCTGTCGTCATTTTGGCATAGCCCCGAAATTACGTCGCGAAACGAGAGGCGATCATATTAGGTGTTGTACGTCAGATTCAGGAAATCCTGCTCAAAATGAAGCGTATCTCACGCGTATATAGGCTCAATAACCTTGCGCTTCTTGTTGCGAAGGATCTCCTTGACGTGTTGTACAAACTCTATGAATTCTTGATCGTCCATAGCGCCGCAAATGCTGTCGCAGTCCTGCCCGGGTGACAGCCCAAGCTCCTTTTGGACTTCCTGCTTGAACTCCTCCTTGTCGACATTCTCCAGGTCAAACAGGAGGTGCATGTTCAATGCCCGAATGTATGAAAAATCTGACATTGCTGACATTCAATAGTTGATTCATGCATAAAAGCAATGCGCCTTGGGAGGCAAGGCGTTTTATCCAGGTTATATCTGCTGAAAGCACACAGTTGCCGCAATTGGTTTCGGTAAACCCGCTAAAGCTCGCACTCTGGACCTTCAGGCGGAGCCCGCGAGACATCATCGATCTCTACAATACTCTATCTCCCGTCATGCAGCTTGCTACCGGTGGCAGGATGCTCAACCTTGGTTTCTGGAGCGATGGCATTGTAGACCCGATCGCCGCTCAGAGCAGGCTGTGCTCTATTGTTGGAGATGATGCGGATTTGAGCTCTGCCGCGACGCTGATAGACGTCGGCAGCGGGCTGGGGGCGCCTGCAAGGCAGTGGAAATCAGCGCATGAACTCCTTGAAATCAGCTGCGTGAACATTAATCAGGAACAGCTGACATCATCAAAGGTAAGCACGGGAAACTCTGCAGCTATCCCGGAAGAGGTTTCGCTTGTGAATGCGACTTCAGTAGCGCTGCCATTTTCTGACCATTCAGCCGACAGGATAGTTGCGCTGGAATCGGCCCAGCATTTCAGGCCTCTCGCCGGATTCGTTAATGAATGCAGGCG
>JBOGQL010000146.1:0-3360 GCA_050748985.1 Nitrososphaera sp.
TTTCTGAGCCGAGCTTGAAAGCTGCTTCTACAAGGTTCTACACTTCTGCATCGAACAGAGTACTTTGCACCGGCGTGCTCTGGGAGCTCGCTGAATCAAGGATCCTGCGCACCCGCTCCGCCCTAGAAATCCCGAAGCCCGGAATTTTGGCCAAATCCGCGGCTGTGGCGGATAGAGCCTTGCTCGGCGTCTTGAATCTGTCGAGCATCCTTATGGCAAGTTTGTCTCCAATCCCAGGGACAGATGACAGGACTGATAGCTGCTGCACATAAACCGGATTTTCTTTCTTGATCTTCCTCAGGAGAGGGCCGCTGGTCTTTCCCTCCCGCAGGCTCTTGTTCACAAGCGTGACCAGCAATTGTGCGGTGTGCCTTGCTGAGGGCGAATGGATTATCGGTATTCTGAATTCGATCGCGACTGTTGCCAGCGCGTCGTACGCAAGAGGCGTCCTTTCGGCAAGTCGCCTGGTGTCTTTTTCCTCAATATCGTCAGGTATTTCGTCCAGCTCGGCGAGGTTACCCTGTATGACCATGATTGGCCTTTCGTAGTGCTTGACAAGATCGGAACACTGCAAATAGAGCCGGCCGTCGTAGATCGAGCTTATCAGATCCCTTACGGTCTTTCTTTCAACTGCTGTGTCATGGGACACGATGTAGTCGCCCACAGGCAGCATCGCAAAATCAATCAAAGCTCCGGCCCTTTTCAGGAGTTCAGGAATTCCGCTGCTCCTTTCCCTCTCGTCGACAGCGATCCTGATTGCAGGCACGCCTGGAATTGGTCTGCCCTCTATAATTTCATTCGGCTCTTGGCTTTGGTGGAGAACCTGCTCCTGACGGTGGCGTTCCAGCCGATGTTCCCTGCATCCCGCGTATCATTTCGTTAATCTTGGTCTCAACTTCCTTTAGGTTTTCCTTCACTCGCGTTTCCTGCTTTGTCAGAACCATCGCCCTAGTATTCGAAAGCTCCTTCTTTTCTTCGAGCTCCTTGAGGACCTCGTCCCTCTTTGCCTTGATCAGAACCGAGCCGGCGTTCTTGTATATGGCGTCATCAGGTCCGGCTTTCTTGAGCTCCTCGAGCGCCCTTTCAGTCTCTACCGATTCAACTTCTAGCTGTTGTTTCTGCAACATTATTGCCTGCAAGTTTTGCTGCAACTGCTGCAGCCTCGCCACCTGTTCTCTTAGCCAGGGCGGCAGTTCCTGTTCACTCATACAAATGACAGTGGCTAGTCAGATCGCCAAGCTATAAAATCATAGCGTTAGGCAGCGCAAGGACGCGTCCGCAAGCAACAACAATGAATGGACTCCCGCGCGCAAAGTCGGGACATCGGGTGCTTCGATCCTAAAAATTACGTCTGTTCCAGTCGTTGAGATGCTCGCCCTGCCATCGCTTTTTGGCAACCGGCCAAGGTCCGGTTCAAGCGCGGCGCGAACGGAACTTGCCACGCGATAAGACCTTGCCGAAATGCTAATCTCAGCCCCGAAATTTTTCGAGGTCAGCGTCGTACGCTCCCGAGGCAATCTTAAACTCGCACTTTGGGCATGACCAAATGCCCGATGCAATTCTGCCAAACCTCACTGAACCGCAGGATGGGCACCTCCGTTTCTTGTGCAGAGTCCGATATGCCTTTCCGTACCGTTTGCGGACTGTGGCTCCAAACTTTATTCCATGCCCCTTAAGGCTAGTCGAACCCTTTTTGCCGCGCGTACTCACCATTCTACTTTGCGGTCAGCTCCTTTAGCTTTGTGCGAATCTCCTCTCCTTTGACCATTGCCGCCGATGCAGCTTTCTTTATTTGTTCGGCAGTGAAAAACCCTGTGTATCCCTTCTGGATCGCGCAAAAGCCTTCTTCGTTTGAGGTGATGGTTATCCTTGCATCCATACAGCCTTCCTCTTCTGACGTCGGGTCCAGCAGCAAATGTTCTCCTATTCTCGCTGCTGTTATTGAAACTGGTACGGTAGTTACGGGCATGTCCTTGGTCTTGCCCGTGTCAACCACAGTGTCGCCTTGCACTTCATAGACCGGGAGATTCGAACTAAGGAGCGCCGCCACCACCGCGTAGGAGGTAGCATCAAAAAGGTTGCCATCCGCGTTGACGACGCTGCAGTCCACAAAGATCGTGTAAACAATCTTGCCTGGAACCAAGGCCAATTGATCCAGGTCGATCATTTCTGATTCCCGTACTCCCCTGTCGACAACCCTGGCAAGCTCGATAACTTCCTCATCAGGCGGACCTGGCTCGACATGGGGCGATGCGGTGGGCAGCACTTCTGCCGAGACAATGAGCGCCCCCTTGTTTTCCAGACCCTCGAATGGCTCCCCGGTTGCCACCTTGACGCCTGCGATGACTTCAGAGTACCCAAGCTTTACCCGCGCAGATCCATTGGCTTTCTTGATTACATCGAGCTCGATTTCGAGAGGCCTCTGCTCGTCGAACTCTCGTCCATCGAGCCTCTTCCCTCTTGACAGGGCATCCCACATCTGCTGCCTGCGCAAGTGCTCAACTATTACGGTCGAACGCCTGGAAGAGCTCATTGCGCGGACGCCTCCTCCTTTAATTCCGTCTCGTTTCCAAAGTACTTTTGCATCAGGGCCCGCTTCTGGATCTCGTACACGGACTTGCAGCCTGATATCGCTTTGTCAATGCATTCGTTGAATTGTTCAGGGGAGAGCTTGCCGTCCAATTGCAAGAGCGTAATTTGCTCTAGGCGCGGCATATACGCCACCGGCATGTCCGCACCGCCTTCCTTGTCCTCGGTGTCATTGATGTCAAGTACGATCTTCTCCTCGACCTTGCCCGCCGCGCATGCGGCGACCAAGTCGCGCATGTTTATTCCGGCGTCGGCCAGCGCTACTGAAGCAGCGGTAATGCCCGCGCACCTTGAACCGCCATCGGACTGCAGCACTTCGACATAGACGTCAATTACTGCCCTTGGGTAGTCCTCTAGCATCAGCGCTGGCTCCAGTGCTTCGCGCATCACCTTCGAAATCTCGATCTCCCTCCTCGAAGGAGCTGGATTCTTGCGCGTATCTGTAGAGAAAGGAGACATGTGGTACCTGCAACGCAGAACGCACCTGTCCGGCTGCGCCATATGCTTCGGGTGCACTTCACGGGGCCCGTACACTGCTGCGACAATCTTGTTCTTGCCGACCTCAATAAAGGCAGACCCGTCGGCGTTTCTTACCGTGCCGACTGAAATCTTGACCTCGCGAAGCTCATCTGGTGTTCGGCCGTCCGTTCTTTTACCATATTCATCTATCAAAGCTCTTGTTTGAGTCATTTCCTATTTTTCACCTTCGACTTCCAATTCCTCTTCCACGTCGTCTATCGTGGATTCAGCTTCTTCAGGTCTGTCGGCAGC
>JBOGQL010000147.1:0-6201 GCA_050748985.1 Nitrososphaera sp.
GTCCTGAACTGCGGCTGGATTTCTGCGGCGCCTGATCTATAATTGACAAAGGCTGCATGAGTAAGGGTCAGCGCCGTGAACAAGAACAATGACAGGCTGATTGTCTTTGTGCTCATTTCAGTCACGCTCCACCTGCCCGGAGCGCCCGATCATTTATGCTCCAACCAGGGATAAAAGCCTTGGGCGTAGAGATCGCGCTAGACGTACCTTCCATATCCCACTATCCCGTTCCTGCGAACGTCCCATGTCGGCGCAAGTATCCAAAGGTCCCCCTTAGAGTCAGCCTCAAGGTCCAGGCGAGGGAGCGCGTTCGCCGGAGGAGATTGGAGCGACGCGGGGCCCCTGAACGCCTTCCCGGTTGCAGGGTCAAAAGTGCTGGCGTGGCAGGGACAGGCACCGACCTTTTGCTTTGCTTCGTACCTCCATATGCACCACAGGTGGACACACACCCGGCTGTAGAGCCTGAACGCCGAGACATCATCCGCGCCTCCGCCTAGTTCCTCGGGCAGTCTGATCAGCTCCCACGTCCGGAATGCTTCTTTGTTCAGGACCGGATCGTCAGCCGTCGGGTAGACTACAACTTCTGCGTGATTGGGTGGAAACGTATGGATGTTGGCTGCCTCGCCGTTAGGCAGCACCACCTTTGCTCTTCCTGCCGCCGTCGCCTTGGTGTTCGGCAGGAACTTGCCCCAGTCAATGAAAGGCGTGAACGTCATGGCGACTCCTGAAGCAACAATGAGCTTGAGGAAGTCTCGCCTAGAGAATCCTGTGCCAGCTACAGCGCTGTCACTGCCCATGCATGTACTATTGGTCGGCGAATAGATATAACGGTTGATCCAAACGTTCGGATAAAGTGCTAAATAACGATTCTGGGTCGTGCAACCTTGCATTTTTCATCCCGTCAGCTGCTGAAGATTAAAATTGCTAGCGCACAGACGGGGAAATTGCCATGAACCTTGAACAGTGGTGCGACGTTGATGAAAGGATCTATGTTGCAGATGCTGACGAGCGCTACAAGCAGTATGCGGGTCTCCAGCACAGCGAGCGAATCATTGAGCAACTTGCGGACCTGAAAAATATCAACGCCAGAATTTTTCTTGACTCATTCTCGGAGCCAAGGGAGCTATATCTGGCTTCCATCGAGAGCATCGCCGACTCTTCAACCAAAAAGTTGGAGCTCAAGCTCTATAACATTCGAAATCAGAAAATCGTTTCTTCGCGACAGCGCTTTGGCAAGTCCCCCGTGACCTGGAGTACTTGGCGGCAATACAACAGCATCGAAAAGGACTCGGCAAAAAGGAAGCAGGTGTTTGATGAATTCGTGGCAAAGTCAAAGCATATTTCGCCCGTCATCAGGAAACGCTTTGACGAAATTGGACAAGTTTACAAGAAGCATTCAAGAAAGAAGATGGATCCGCTCGACGGTTATCTTGAAAATGAAAAAATCTCCTATACGAATCTAATTGACTTTGTCAGGTCCATGGGAAGGCGGGCAAAAAAACCGTTCCAGGAAGCGCTTGAAATGGTATCAAGGAAGGTCCTCGGAAGAGACGCAGAGTATTACGATGACTTTTACTTTTTCCGCAACAGGGTATACGCCGACCTTGAGAAAGCATTTTCCGGGATAAGCCCGCCGGAGCAGGTGAGCCGTACGCTTCAGGCAATGCAGTTCAACCTGTCAAACATAAAAATCGACACAGAAGATAGGAAAGAAAAGTACCCTTCGCCCATATGCTTCTTTGTGCACGTCCCTGACGACATTCGCGTTCTGTACAAAAGTGAAAGCCCGTATTTCGACCTGCAGGGGTGCTACCACGAAATGGGACACGCCGTCCACGCGTCCGCGATAAACCCACAGCTCGAGTATTGGAACAGGTACGGTTTTTCCATGGGCATAGCAGAAATATTTTCTCTTTTCCTCGAGCGGCTGACAAAGAACAGGCCGTACCTCTCCTCATTGGGCGTACAAGACGGCCGGGTTCTCGACGAGATCGAGCGAAGGAACAGTTTCATGGAGCTATTCTTTGTGGCCTTTTACACCGCAAACTCGCTGATGAAAGCCGAGTTTTGGCGAAAAAGACTGTCGATGGAGGAGGCAAGCGAACTATATTCCAAATTGATGAAGGAATACACCGGCTTCGATGTCCCGGGCGAGTACTGGATGCTGCACCACATATTGCCCGACGCAATCATGTACGTGCCAAGCTATCTCCTTGCGGCCGTCCGCGCCGCAGAGCTGGAGAGCCATTTGCGCGACAGGTTCGGTGAAGAATGGTGGAACCAGTCAGCTGCCGGGAAGGAGATCAGAGAAATAATGGAACCGGGCGCAAGGATAGAGCTGGCGAGGTTTTCAAAGTTGGACAGCAACGTATTCATGAAAGAGATATTGACGATACACTAGCCTGAGATTTCCTGAGGTCTAGTATACTACGCCTACCGCGGTCTTTTCTTCCTTTGACAGTTCGCGGTACCCATCCTCGTTGATGATGACTACGTTGATGCTGTCGCCAGTTCCCGCGTTTCTCCTTATGGCGGCGGCTATGGCCTGCATTGCCACCTTGTAGGCTTCGTTCACGCTCATGTTATCCTTGTACTCTGACTCGAGGTATCCGTACGCCACCGGCGAACCGCTGCCAGTCGATATAAATTTCTCAGTGGTCAGGGATCCAAAGAGGTCTATGTTATGTATCTGGCTCCCTTCTTCCTCTGTGTACCCTGCCATTATGATCTGGACATAATATGGAAAGTATCTCTGATTGAACAGAATGTTGGAGCAGAGTCTTGCCGCAGACTTTACCGGCATCAGCTCCTTGTTCTGAAATCGGTAAATGTTCGCGTTGTACCGCATAGTGTCAACAAGGTTCTGGGCGTCTGCAACTCCCCCTGCCATGGTCATTGCCAGATGCTTGTCGACTTTTTGTATTTTCATGACGTGCCTGTCAGCGATAAACAGACCAGCGCTTGCCCGCGTGTCGGCGGCGAGAACGACGCCATCAGTGCATGTGAGGCCGCACGTGGTGGTGCCCTTTTTGATCTGGTCCGCGATGTAATCGGGGTAACGGCTGTCCTGGGGAAGCATGCGCAAGATTTCAGTCGAGCATAACCTGACTTAAACCTATCTGCCTCCTGTTTATTTTATATCACCCTTCGACGAGTATTTTTCCGCGCATCTTGCAAAGTCCCCGTACCGCATTTGAAAAGATATGGGAGAGCCACGTAGTTCATGAAAGAGAACATGGCCCGTCACTTCTCTACATAGACCGCCACCTTATCCATGAGGTGACTTCCCCGCAGGCGTTCGACGGCCTCCGGACCAGTCATCGGCGCGTAAGGAAGCCTGAACTTACCTTCGCGACGATGGACCACAACGTTCCAACAAGCGATAGGTCCCTGCCCATAGTCGACCAGATATCCTTGGTGCAAATCCAAACGCTGGCCCAGAACTGCAAGGAATTTGGAATCACGCTCTTTGACATGCACAGCCCTGATCAAGGAATCGTTCACGTGATTGGGCCCGAGCTAGGGCTCACACTGCCGGGGACGACCATCGTATGCGGAGACAGCCACACATCCACCCACGGCGCATTCGGCGCTTTTGCCCTTGGAATAGGCACGAGCGAGGTCGAACACGTGCTTGCGACCCAGTGCATGTGGATGGACAGGCCAAAGACTTTTGCGATCAACGTCAGCGGAAGGCGCAAGAATCCGCATGCAGTAACGGCCAAGGACATAATGCTTTACATCATAGGGACCATCGGAACAGCCGGCGGCACAGGCTCTGTACTGGAGTACCGCGGCGAGGCGATCTCGGAACTTTCAATGGAGAACAGGATGACGATATGCAACATGTCGATAGAGGCAGGCGCGCGTGCAGGGCTCATTGCCCCCGACGGCACGACATTCGAATTTGTCAGGGGGAGAAGGTACGCGCCAAAGGGAGAAAATTTCGAAAGGGCGGTGGAGTACTGGAAGAGTCTTGCGACGGATGCAAACGCGTCATTTGATAAATCGATCGATTTCGACGTCAGCTCCCTGGCGCCGCAGGTCAGCTGGGGTACGAATCCCGGCATGGTCACCGATGTGACAGGCCAGGTGCCGCATCCGGAAGAGTATTCGAAGGGAAACGAGAACGAGCGAAAGGCGGCAGCAAGGGCGTTGGAGTACATGGCGCTAGAACCCGGCACCGCGATCACGGACATCAACGTGGACAGGGTGTTCATCGGCTCGTGCACAAACTCGAGGCTCGAAGATCTCCTGGAAGCATCGCTTGTGGTGAAGGGCAGGCGGGTCTCGCCAAGAGTTCGCGCGATGGTCGTACCCGGTTCTCAACAGGTCAAGCATTCGGCGGAGAAGCTCGGCCTTGACAAGGTGTTCAAGGATTCCGGCTTTGAATGGCGCGAATCGGGATGCAGCATGTGCCTCGGAATGAACCCGGACATTCTCGCGCCCGGGGAGCGCTGCGCGAGCACTTCAAACCGTAACTTCGAGGGACGGCAGGGAACCGGAGGAAGGACCCATCTCGTAAGCCCGGTGATGGCAGCTGCCGCGGCGATCGAGGGCCATTTTGTAGATGTGCGGGAGTGGTTCTGATGGAAAGGTTCACTGTTCTGATAAGCAGGGCGACGCCCCTTGACAGGGTCAATGTTGACACTGACCAGATAGTTCCAAAGCAGTTCCTGAAACTTGTGAACCGGACGGGATTCGGAAAGTACCTGTTCTACGACTGGCGCTTCGACAGCGCGGGCAGGGCCAGAGAAGGCTTTGTGCTAAACAACCCGAAGTTTGCTGGCAGGCAGATCTTGCTTGCCAGGGACAATTTCGGCAGCGGGAGCTCGCGCGAGCACGCCGCGTGGGCCATCCTTGACTTCGGGTTTCGAGTTGTGATTGCGCCATCATTTGCAGACATTTTCTACAACAACTGTGTCAAGAACGGCGTGCTGCCCGTGAGGCTGAAGCACGAGGATGTGGACTACCTGTTCGGGAACGAAGACATCGAAATAGAGATCGACCTAGCTAACCAAGTGGTCTCCTCAGGTGTCAGAACGATGCGCTTTGAAATAGATGAATTCCGCAAGATGCTGCTGCTCGAAGGGTTGGATAGCATCGGCCTGACGCTGCAGCTTGAAGAGCACATCGCGAGCTATGAAAAGCGAAACCCGATCCCTGCTCCGACTGACTGACCGACAAGATTTTTATCCTTATCCGCTTGCAGGAGAGTTGAACGCAGTTGGCCGGCATAGTAGCAATTTACAATCATGGTTCCGGCACCAGGAATGGCAGCATCATCTATTATCTGGCCCACTCGATGAGGTTGCTGCAGCACCGTGGCAAGGCATACTGGAAGATGGTTGTCGGCAACGCTGCCTCCGGGGCCGAAGGTTCGCTGCCTTCAGATGAAGTGATCCTCAGAATGGCGCACAGGGAAAAGCTGCACGGAAGCAGCGGCATCGGCTACCTGTCAAAACGTCCCCCTCCTTTCCCGAGCATGAACAACACATGGATCGCATTTGACGGGTTCTTTGTGGACACCGAGAAACTCCACCTGCACCCGTACATCGGGTCGGCGAAGGATTCCGATTCGCTTTTCAAAATCTACCACATTTTCACCAGCCTCTTGATCGAAAGAAATGACCCGGAGAGAGCCGCAGAATTTCTGGACAGGCATCTCCGCGGCAACCTCATGATAAAGGTAGGGGACGAGATATTCTCGTATCGGGACGGGACCGGCTTTAAGCCGCTTGTCCAGGCGACGAACAGGGACAGCGCGCTGCAGATTGTGGCTTCAGAGAACTCCCTCAGGACGTCGCTCATAGACATGGAATTTTCCGACGTCAAGCCTGGACAGCTGCTAAAGATGGGCAAGAAGAACGGAGGCCTCGAAGTACTCGCAACTACGCCGAGCCCAAAAATGATGATGGACCCCTTTGAGTTCATCCGGGAATCGAGCGTGGTGGCGACGGTAAACGGCAAGAGCATTTACCAGATCCGCAAGAACATCGGAAAGGAGCAGGCCCGCCTGCTCTCTAATGATCTCGACGTGGATTCAGCTTACGCTGAACCCGATCATACGAGGCCGATGGCACTAGGGTTCGGCCTAGAGTATCAAAATTACTCCAGGACATTCGAGCTCGCAGAAGGAATCATCAC
The DNA here is from genome assembly GCA_050748985.1 of Nitrososphaera sp. Lineage (GTDB taxonomy): Archaea > Thermoproteota > Nitrososphaeria > Nitrososphaerales > Nitrososphaeraceae > Nitrososphaera. The sequence continues at coordinate 6,148 of JBOGQL010000147.1, forward strand.
GGACAGGTACGATGACTCGGATCACATGATCGACTTTTCCGAGCAGGTGAGCAA
>JBOGQL010000148.1:0-4373 GCA_050748985.1 Nitrososphaera sp.
CTCTAGATCCCTCCTTGGTCTGCCTGTTATCTGCATGAGACTTTCGACGAGCTCAACACCAAATGAGGGAGGTCCTTTGGATGATGAGGCACCGCTACTCGGCTCGGTGAACGGCTTTGTGGAATAACTGGCAGTGGGATCCTCTTCTGGAGCTGTCTGCTTTCGCTCCTGGTAATAACGGTCAATCCCATAGATTCCCACGGGCTCACCCCTTGTATCGACACCCTTTTCAAGAGCAGAGATGGAGTCGACGATTACTCTCGGGAGGTGTAGTTTCAATCTGGTGCTTACCTTGTTGTAATTTTCCATGATATCTACATAGATGTGAAATGTAGCGTCGTTGACGATCTTGCTGCCGGCCCTCTTTGGATCGACTCCCTTTGCCGCTACCGTCAGGAAATCGCACATCTCCGACTGGGAGAAAACTCGGGAGTTCATCGCGCACGAGTCTGCTATCGCCTTGACCGCGGTAATCCACTTGCCATACGCGTTCACGGTAACAACAGGGACGCTTCCGACATACTCGACTGCCTTTCTGCGGGTCGCTGGGTCGTCAACCCTGAGCATATCCAGGCAAGAGCTAAGCACGTTGCCCATGGATGCTGAAGTGCTTTCGTCTGCCCCAGAACCAGTTATGGATTGTTTATTGGAAGGAGGAGAAGAGACCATAGGCTTAACCGGTAGGCTTTTTCGTGCCTTAAAGCTTTCGAACAGGATTGGATCCTCGTCAGCAGCGTTAATAGCACAGCTCAAAACTTTTTTACATCGGCATATCTCATGCAGGCTCATGGACTCTCTTGAAAAAGTATTCACTATGCAGAAGGAGCTTGCCTCAATGATGGACCTTTCCCGCTACCCGAATTCGATTGAGGGAAGAATTTCCGCGCTTTCGACTGCGATAATTCACGAGGCGGTGGAGCTCCAGCGGCTTACAAACTGGAAGTGGTGGAAGAGACCCGTGCCATTTGATAATAATGCAGCGAGGGAAGAGTTGATCGACATATGGCATTTCCTAGTCCAAGCGTCGATCGAACTTGGTATGAGCCCTTCAGACATCGTGAACGAGTACACCAAGAAGAACGTCGTAAATCGCGAAAGGCAGACCTCAGGCTACTAGCTTTGAAATCTTCTCAACGTCTGTCGTGCCGATCAGGTTTACAATCTTGACCTGCCTCCTAAACCTGTCAATGGCACTCGGCGAGGATTGAAGGAACGGGTACGGCCCGAGAGCTCCGATTATTCTGCCGTTCGAGTCCGCCCCGCTAGTCACAAGTAATACGAGCGCTTGGCCTGCCCTGTGTCCTTTCACCTCGCGCCCGCAGAGAATGATTCTTTCGAGTTTGGGATGTTGTAGGGTGAACCTGATCATTTCATCGATTCCTTTGTTTTCCGACAGTAGCCTTCCCGCTATGGCGATCCTTTTCATCATGTTATCAGAAGACGATATCCTATCCAGCAGTTCCATGCTGGAGAGCGTGCAAATTGCTATTGAATCCCCTTCTCCCAAGAAGTATTCCTGACTTATGGGCAGCAAGGATTCGCAGATTCTGCCGGCGATATCGTCGAGCTTTTTCCGGATTGCCATTTTATTTGATGCCCCAGCTGACCTTTCTCAGTGGCGTCACCCTGACAAAAGGAGCATCTCCTGGCTGCCAAGGGTCGCTCCTCACCCATTCAAACTTCCTGTAAAACATTCTGTAGAGCCTTTCGAATTCGCCGCCATCATCGATTACTTCAGCTATTCCCTGCACGCATACCGCCTTGTTGCCGGCAGAGCCGTAGACATCAACGGTGAGCGCAACGCGCTTGTTCTCTTTGATGTTCTCAAGTTTCTTTGTATCGTAATCAGTTGCAAAAACGAATGTGCCCTCTTCAAAAATGTAAGAGACAGGAACAACGTGTGGAATGTTCTTGCTGGACGTAGCAATCCTGCACATTTCATTTCGCTTCAAAAAGCGAGTTTCAGCCTCGCTGAATTTCAGCCTGCCCAATAGAAATTACTTCCTGATTTCTTGTATTTATAGCCGGCGTGGAATGGCTACACCCTGGTCGCGCTTTTTCTGAATGCCTGCCACCGTCCAAATCTAACCATGAAAACTCCTGCTGCAATTACTGACAGCGAGCTGGCAAGGTAGCCGGGCTGCACAATGGCGCTGAGCGAATCTGGAGCCGTCGAGGAATAGGTGCAACCAGTCCCTTCCTTTTCACATTCCTTGTTAACCGGAAAAGCCAGCAGGACCGCCACAAACGCGACGAGCATCGCGACGCCTGCAGATGATACTATGGCTCCTGACTTGGCAAGGCGTTCTTCCAGATACAAGCGCCTTTTATTTGCCAAGGGCCGTTGATATTCGTTGCCAATTATTCAGGGAGCTTTCCCGGATCAAGGGTTGCGAACCTGTACGAATCTTGCTTGTTCACTCTCTTGAATTGGCTGTCAAAGTAGTGGTACGGAAGGTTGTCGTGCAGATGCCTGTCCCAGAGTTCGTGCACTTTGCCAAAGTAGTTCTTTTTCGTTCTTCCCTTCATTCTCAATACTTCATGTGCGAGAATGTGCGAGACCCTCGGGCAATTTACCTGTGCAAAGAACGCTTGGCGGTCCGTCTCCGAGGCGCCAGTTGGAGGCCTCTGCCACCATGCTATTCCAAGGTTCGGCGCGGTGTATCCTTCGGTGTTGCAGTCGGTCCAGAACGGCTTGAAATAGGCCAAGTAAAAGTGCAGTATGTCATTTCCCCGTTCCGAATGGTCTCTGATGAGATATGCAACGGACATTCTATCGAATAGTTTACCGGGAATAACGGGCAGTATGTCAGATTCTACAGCAAGGTCAAAATCAAAATACCGGTGCATCCACCATTTGAAAAATCTGGCCATCGCGGCAACATAGTCCCAGTCTTCTTTTTGCATCCGCTGCCATTCGTCGTTTTTTGCGACGTAGATAAAGAAGAGTTTTTCCGCGTTCAATTTCAGGCAACCCGCGTCTCAGCCATCGTCATGAGGATGCGTGTGCTGGCCACCACAGCTGCAAGAATCGTCACTCCCGCCAACCCGCCCGGGCTTTTCAGCCCGCGTATGTGTCGCGCCCACGTGCTTCGCGAGCTTGTAGTCGGAATCGAAGCCCTGTCCGCATATTGAACAGGTCTGCAGTATCCTGAATTCCTTCAACATGAAAAGATCAAATTAAAAAGGAATTAAAACCTTCTTGTCTTGGCACATATTGACTTCAGAAGTCTACGATCCCGTCAATTACAAGATCGGCACTATTCGTAATTGGGATCTCGTCGCGCAGACTTACCATGATAAATGGGCCAGCAGAAACGTCGGTCCCTTTCAGGCGACGGCAGAACTGATCAGAGCAGCCAGGATCCAGCCCGGAGACACAGTGTTGGACATAGGCTGCGGCACTGGCGCGGCCCTAAAGGCCGCATCGCAGAGCATCGACCATTCCGGCATGTTTATTGGTACAGATATTTCCTACGCGGCTCTTTCAATAGCTAGATCCTACTTGACGGAAGCGCACTTCGCCCAAATGGATGCCGAGAATATTGGCATCAATGCCCGAGTTGACAAAGTATTGTGCCAGTACGCCTTGATGTTCTTTCCAAATCCTAGCAGGGTGTTGCGAGCAGTCAGAACGTTAATGAAATACGCCGGCGTCCTTGCGATCCTGGTTCATGGAAACCCAGAAGGCGTCCCTTACTTCAGCACGATCATGGAGCCGGTTCTGCGGCATATCCCAGACATTAGACCCCAAGGCACACCAACTGTCCATCGCTTTGGCAGTGCTACTGCATTGGAGAAAGAAATCTCTGACGCAGGTTTCTTGTCAGTTTCTGTGCGAAGGCTGGTCCTTGCTCACAATGCCGGAACGTTTGAGGAGTATTGGTCCGATTACCTCTCGACGACGGCTCTCTCTATACGTGATAAGATCGAGAGCAATTCTGAAAAGCTGCTATTGATCAAGTCGGAGGCAGAGCGGACGTCTCGCAGCTTTTCCGGCAAAGACGGCACTCTGACATTTCCATGGGAAGTCCTCATAGCTACTGCGCTAAGGTGTTGAATCGCTAACATGGTGGCGAGTCGACTGGGCAAGACGAATATCACGCACCAACCACAAACTAAGCCAGAGCAAGCGATGCTATAAAGCGAGCGAGTTTTCTATTGTGGATTGCTGTCAACCGAGAAAGCAGTTGACCTAGCTGGTCTTCTGTCGGGTCGAGCTGCGCAAGACTGCGCCTATTAACTCCAAGCCTTGCCAGCTTTTCGTACATCGTTGACTTTGGACTGTACTGCGCGACACTGTTCACCTAATCACGCCTAACCCACGGATGGTCCTGATAGTATAAAAGAAAAGCTGCCGCCAGATGGATAGT
>JBOGQL010000149.1:0-6316 GCA_050748985.1 Nitrososphaera sp.
GCATTGAGTATCCCGAAATCGCCGCAGTTGTGAAGGATGGCATTCTCGCTAACGTATGAATTGACATCTTCCACTTCAAGGTTGTGCACAGGGCCGTCATAGTCGAAGCTCTCGATCCTTCTGATGGGTATGAGGACATAGTCTGGCTGCACTATAGAAGATGGAGGCTTGCCAACGTGGCTGCCTGGTTGGTGAGGCAAGCCTAATACCTTGCATAGTATTGCAAAATCTCTGTCATTTACGACTTGGATCGAGTACGATTTCCTGTGTATACCATTCGCCTCTTGAACGGAGATCACCGGAACGATCCCCTGCCTGAGGAGCAGCGACTTTAGCTGCTCGCACAACACCTTTGATATCGTCTTAAAGCTTCCTCGCAGCTGACCGGCGCTAATCCAGCCGTCTCCCCGCCACATCCCTTTTATTAGCTCTGTCTGCTTCGAAGCCGGCAGCAGCATTGCAAAGTGCGGGAATTTCTTGTTCAACGCTCCATGCCCGAACCATTCTACGAAAACTCGGCCCAAGGGAGCCGAGTTAAATGTTATGGTAGTCGAATTGTGCTTGATCCTTGTCGAGGCTTTCAAGCCGAAGGTCTGCATCATGATCCTCTTTACGTCTTCAACGAATTCGACTTCATTCGAATTGAAGGTAAAGCTGATCCTTCTGTTAAGTGCCCATCCTTCTGCGACATAATACCCCATCAGCCTCAGAAAGTCTGGCTCGAGTGCTAACCGCGACGGGAGCTCTCTGCTGACGGTATCCTTTTTTCTGAGGTGGTAGTCGATCTCGACAAACTCTAGGTCATGCTCTTCCTTCTGAATCGGGTAGACGAGGTAGTCTTTTTCCTCGAGCTCATCAGCTCGCTTCCAGACAGCATTGTACTGGACGTTATGACGCTTCTTGTTCTTGTCGCTGCGCTTGACCACAAGAATAGGATGCTCTTCGGTAGCATAAGTTTCTCCGAAGCACTTTGTTATGATCCTGAAAATCTTTCCCCTGTGGATATGGCTAATGACTTCTGTCACTCTGTGGAACCTGCCGTCCCTCCCCAACACTCGGTCACCTACCGCTATCTGCTGGATTTGCTTGGCTGAAGGATTGCAGTGGATAATCGTATCCGGCAGTACACAGCCTGCGCACCAATCGTTGTGCACATCAGTCTTGTAGTCCGCCAGCTTAAGCGCCATGGGTTAGCACCTGCCTCCTTGGGACATCTTTCTCGCGAATTATTCTCTTCACGGCATTATAAACCTCCTCAAGCGACATTGGCCGGCCGTTGTATTTCACGATCTGGTAGTCGTACTGCCTGCCTGTGTTCTGCTTGAGCAGACCGCCCAGCTGGCCGGAATAATTCATTTCTATTCCGATCACTGTCTTCGCGCTGTGCAGCATCGAGGTTACCAGATCGGAGGGGAACGGGTTCATTAGCCTTATCTGAACGAACTTCAATTTCATTCCCCCTGCCTGCAGCATTTCCATCGCATCGAGTATTGCGCCCTTGGTCGAGCCCCAGCTGACGATCGCGATGTCGCCGCTGCCGTATGCGACAGCCTTGTCCTCGTCTGGAATTTCCTTCAGCGCGACATCCAGCTTGCTCATCCGCTTGTCCATCATCTTGGTCCTGAGTTCAGGATCCTCCGTGATGTGGCCCTCCTCGGTGTGCTCATCGCCGGTGTTCCAGAATATTGCATCCTTTGTTCCAAGAACCACTCTTGGACTTATCGGGTTGTCAGAGAGCTTGAATCGCAAATAGTTTCCTGCCGCTCCTTTTTCGGCTTCCGTAACCTTGGTGACAACCGATCCTCTGTCGATCATCAATCTGGCAGGATCAAAATTTTTGCATGTTGTAACGCTGTTCGCAATCGCCTTGTCGAGCAGGTGTATGACGGGCATCTGGTAGCGCTCGGCAAAGTTGAAGACCTTGATCGTGTCGTAAAAGCTCTCTTCGATGTCTCCGGAGGCGAGAACGATCCTTGGAAATTCCCCGTGCCCTGCGTTGATTGCAAAATTCAGGTCGCCCTGCTCGTGCCTCGTCGGAAGTCCTGTCGATGGCCCGGTCCTCTGGTAGAGCGACACCACCACCGGCACTTCATTAATTCCGGCCCAGCCGAGAGCCTCGGCCATAAGAGAAAATCCGGGGCCCGAAGTTGCCGTGGCAGAGCGCGCGCCTGTAAGAGCGCTCCCGATTGCCATGGCTATCGCAGCTATTTCGTCTTCGGTCTGGACGACCACGGTCGAGCCTTTCTTGCCAGAGTCGTTGAGCTCCAGTATTTCGTTTGCCTCGAGAAACTCGCTGTCGTCAGACGCGGGAGTGATCGGGTAGTACGTCTGGAACCGGCACCCGGCGACCATCTTTCCCAGGGCCGATGATTGGTTGCCCTGCACGATAATCATGTCCTTCTCCGCCGGGCGGGCCTGCAGCCGGTGTCGAAAGTTGGTGCCACCAAATTTCGCCTTTGCGTAATTGTACACATGCGCCGACGCGGAAACATTCAGGTCCGCGACCTTCTTTTTCGCCCTGAAGATGAACTGGATTCCCCTTGCCAGCGCATCGATGTCAAAATCAAGCACGGCCATCGAGGCCGAGAGCGCCATGACGTTTACCATCCTGGTCAGCTTGCTCAGTGCCGGCTCGTTTGCCTTTTGCGCGAACTCTTGCAGCAGCTGAAAGAACGGCATCGCAAAGATGTTGACGCCGCGGTTTCTCGCGTGCTCGAGCGCATCCGCCACTTTAAAGCCAAGGCCTGCCTTTTCGAGCGTTCTCTTGATCCGGGCTGCCGCCTGGTCATCGATGCTTGGGACCTCGTCTATTGCGGTCTCTGCAACCTCGGTATTGTGTATTATTCCGCCGCCGGTCGTCACCTCACTAAAATGCCTAAACACGGTTTCTGCATCAAATGTAGCAAGCAGGTTTATCTCGTCTAGATGGCAGTGAACTGGCATATCGCTGACCCGCACTGTAAAGTAGCTGTGTTGTCCCTTGATGTTCGAATAGTATTCCCTCTTGCCAAAGACATGCAGCCCGCCGGCGGCACATGCCCTGGAAAAAATATTTGCGGCTGAATCGACGCCGCTTCCCTGCGCTCCTCCGATCACCCAGCTAAGGTGATTTGTGATTGCTTCTTGCATTTGAGCGACTAAGCTTCGCTTTTCCTTCTTTTAATAGTTTAGAAGCTGTCAGCCGCCGGTTGCAGCATCGAAAAGGCAGCATTCGCAGGCGTCGACCTCGCCGCAGTACGGGCAGGCGCACATGCACGAGTCAATTGGATTTCCGCAGTTTTCGCACAACACTACTTCTTCGCTCGTGCTCGCCATCTCGGTGGTATACCCGCCGAAACTAATTATACTTTTACATGGCTGTCCAAGAGGATAGTTGCAGAGGAATGCTGGGGGCTGACATCCTTTTATCCCCTTTTGAGCTACAGGTATGCGTTGAAGGTCTACGGGTTCAGCTGTCCTTCCTGCGGGTATGAATCAAGACACCTTGTCGGAACTCCTGACATGGATCAGATCCTGACCGATGTCAATACCGAGTTCGCGCAATACCGGCTATTTGTCTGCAACAAGGAGCACAAGCTCGTCCACGTCGACGTGCTGGATGGCAGCTTTGACGGAAGATGTCCGTCTGACGGTTCTGAGCTGCAGGAGACGCGTCCAGAAGTTGCAAGGTGCCCAAGATGCGGAGGCGACCTGAAGGTTCAGGATATCAAGCCGCTGTCCACGGGTGACAGCACGTCGACTGAATAACATATTAAATATCCTATCATTGCTAGGAATCCTCAGGTAATGGCTTCTTTGAATCTCGCTCAAAAGATAATTTCATCGCATCTGGCTGACGGCAGGATGGAGCCCGGCCAGGAAATAGGCCTGAACGTCGACCGCGTACTGATGCAGGACGCGACCGGCACGATGGCTTGCCTGCAGTTTGAAGCGATGGACATTCCCAGGGTGAAGGTCGGGCACGCCGCAATCTACGTGGACCACAACATTCTTCAAACAGGATTTGAGAACGGCGACGACCACAGATTCCTCCAGACCTTCGCGTCAAAGTACGGCATACATTATTCCAAGCCCGGCAACGGAATATGCCACCAGGTAAACCTTGAGCGCTTTTCAATGCCAGGCAAGCTTTTGATAGGCTCCGACAGCCATACGCCCACAGCTGGAGGCGCCGGCATGATTGCGATAGGAGTAGGGGGCCTGGATGTCGCGGTCGCCATGGCAGGGGCGCCATTCTATACCAAGATGCCCAAGATAGTCGGAGTGGAGCTGACGGGCAGGCTATCCCCGTGGGTCACGGCCAAGGATATCATATTGGAAATGCTGCGCAGGCTCACTGTCAAGGGTGGAGTGGGCAAGATATTCGAGTATTACGGGGAGGGAATCAAGAGCCTCGGAGTCCCGCAGCGCGGGACGATTTGCAACATGGGAGCCGAGCTGGGGGCCACGACTTCGATTTTCGAATCAGACGATATAACGCTGGATTACATGAATCGACAGGGTCGGCCCCAGGACTACACGAGGATTGCCGCTGACCCGGGCTGCTCCTACGACGATAACATGGAGATCAACCTTAGCGAGCTGGAGCCTCTGATCGCGCTGCCAGGCTCGCCAGACGCGGTACGCAAAGTGAAGGATGTGCAAGGAGCTGATGTCCACCAGGTGCTCATAGGCTCGTGCACCAACTCTAGCTACGTGGAGATGATGACAGTAGCCCATGTGCTAAGGGGCAAGAAAATCCACCCGAACGTCACAATGGCGATAAACCCCGGCTCAAAGCAGGTACTGGAAACGGTAGCGCGGGACGGCTCGATCTATAACATTATCGCCTCTGGCGCGCGGCTGCTGGAGAGCGGATGCCAGGGCTGCATCGGCATGGGTTCGGCTCCGGGGACTGACTGGGTATCAATACGATCGTTCAACAGGAACTGGCCCGGCCGCAGCGGGACAAAGGACGACAAGGTTTACCTCACGTCACCGGAAGTCTGCGTTGCCTGCGCCGTCACCGGCAAGATAACCGACCCAAGGGATCTTGGCGAGTATCCAAACATTCCGTGGCCTGACAGGTTTGTAGTCGACGACTCGGGAATCGTTCCCCCTGCTTCGCCGCAGGAGGCCGACAAGGTCGCGATATCAAGAGGCCCCAACATCCGGCCGCTCCCGATACGCCAGCCCATGGAACCGGTTCTTCGCGGCGAGGTGCTGATAAGGGTCGGAGACAACATAAGCACGGACGCGATCATGCCGGCGGGGGCCAAGATACTGCCCCTGCGGAGCAACATCCCTGCAATAAGCGAATACGTCTTTTACTGGCTCGATCCGGATTTTGCAAAGAGGGCGAAGGAGAAGCACGGGGGATTTATTGTCGGTGGCGAAAACTATGGCCAGGGCTCTAGCAGGGAGCACGCGGCACTTGCGCCGATGTACCTCGGGGTAAAGGCTGTGATCGCAAAATCCTTTGCAAGAATCCATAGGGCGAACCTTATCAACTTTGGAATACTCCCTCTGGAATTCCAGAACGGCTCGGACTATGACCTGTTTGCGCAGGGGACTCCCCTGATGATAGACGACGCTGTCACCAGCCTAAAAGATGGCAGCAACACTGTTACGGCTGCTGCGGGTGAGAGGAGAGAAATGATAGTTCTAAAGGTCGACCTAACGCCAAGGCAGAGGCAGGTCCTCGTGGCGGGAGGCTTGCTCAACTACATCAGAGCAGCGCATCAGAGATCATGATGGCTGGCAAATTTGCCATCGTCATTGCCGCTGTAGCTGCGGTGATGATTTTCCTTCTGGTCGTTCCGGACTTTGACAGCGATCAGCCTCCTTCTGCAGAATCAAGGCTCGACCTGGAATACAGCAGGCAGCATATTGTTAGGACCGAAAACGGCTCTCTAGTAGCTGCAAGCGCAGAGCTGCTCGTCATAAGAGATGACGGCTCCGCAACGTACAGCAAGATAAACGGGACTCGGATCGACGAGCGCTCCTTTTCGGTTGAGAGCGAAGAAATGAAGCGCTTGCGGGCGCTGATAGGGATGGGCTTTATGCAGGTGCCCGAGCACGACTACATTCAGAAAGAAGGTCTCGCCAGCTTCACCAAGTACAAGCTCGTGGTCAAGTCAGACGAGAGTTCCAATGCCGTCAGCTGGGTGGACGCGGGGTCTTACGAAGGAGTAGTCCCGCCTCTGATAACCAACATCGGATCGCAGCTGGATGGCATTATTTCAGGGCTTGCCTGAGAGAAAATATCTAGAGCATTCGAGCGAGCTGAGATCATAATGACGATATCGCTCGTCGCCACCGAGCCAAAGCCCAAGGG
>JBOGQL010000150.1:0-2353 GCA_050748985.1 Nitrososphaera sp.
GAAATTGAAGCTGGAAATTGTTGATGCGGAGAGGTCAATCTTTAGAGCAACGCTTGTTCAACCCCCGGGTAAGGAACCGGTACTGTTTACAGTGTCTTCGACGGGAATCACTGACATTTCCTGACAATAGAGGATTTGAGACGTCAACTCTTAATTAACGCCCAAAAATGCATCCGAGGAGCTACGGCGATGTCAGGAGCTGGACATTGTTATAATTTTATATCTCTACCCCTAACTGTTTCTCATTGGACATCGTGGCGCGAGAGGGACTTACAAAGCCGAACAAGCTGATCCTGTCAGTCATAATTCCGACCTACAATGAGTCTCAGAATATTTCCGGCATGCTCGACTCCGTGAGCCGCTCCTTGCCTATAGGGTTGAAGGCGGAGATAATTGTTGTAGACGACAGCTCGCCTGACGGCACAGGCGACATTGCAAGCGAATACGCGAAATCAGTCAGAAGCAGTATGATGTACGTATCTGTAATTCGCAGGCCGTCAAAGATGGGGCTCAGCTCCGCGATACTTGAAGGAGTGCGGGCGGCTTCTGGCGAAATGGTACTCGTCATGGACAGCGACTTTTCTCACCCTCCGCAGACAGTCCCGCGGATGATCAGGGAGCTGCAAAATGCAAAGTGCGACATCGTAATAGCCTCTCGGTATGTCAGCGGGGGCTCGATATCAGGATGGACCATCAAGCGGAAGCTCATGAGCAAGGGAGCCACCAAAATAGCGCAATACGGGCTGGGTGTTGAAGTAAAGGATCCCATGTCAGGTTTCTTCGCGTTTAAGCGCCACATCATTAACGATGTCAATTTCGATGCCATCGGATACAAGATGCTTCTAGAGATTCTAGTCAAGACCAAGGGAGTCAGGGTGAAGGAAATCCCGTACACATTCACCAACAGGAGAGCGGGGTCAAGCAAGGTGGACTCGTCGGTAGTATACGACTATCTCAGGGCGGTGTACAAACTCTACAGATTTGGCGCTTCTTCAACCGCGGGCGAAAGGCGGACTTCGGTGCGATTCTTTTCCAAAGCTGGCAGGTTTTACACGGTTGGAGCGACAGGGCTGCTGGTTAACTATGCAATCTCGGCACTCATCGGGATCTTACTGCCGTCGCTATGGTATCTATACGGAACTGTAGTGGGGATCGCGTTCTCCATTACGTCAAACTTTTTCCTCAACAAGATCTGGACTTTTGAGGACAGGGATTTTACAAGAAGAAAGACGGCGCTGCAGTTTGGAATGTTCGCTGGATTTAGCTCGGTGGGGGCTTTGCTCCAGCTATTCATCGTATATGCCCTAATTGAATGGGGTCAAGTTGACTATCTCCCTGCTCTGATAGTGGGTGTTGCAGTTGCTTCAGTCGGCAATTTCTTGTTCAACAAGAAATGGACTTTCAGAGAAAAAATCTGGAGCTAATCGCTCTAATCGATGCAATCAGCACAAGTTATCTGAAATTGGAAACGTTTAATAATCTACGAGGTGTCTGAGGTGCACCGGAGTACGCACGATAAATCGCAGGGACCCTCCGTATCACAAAGGTCGTCGACCTTCACGATAGGAGGACCACCCTAATTCTTCACTTCAAGACTCGTCGTTGACTTGAGAAATTAGCCCTGTCTACGATATACGCCTTTTGCGCGGTTCCATCAGGCCCATTAGCTGGTAGCCGTACTCCAGATTGTGCTTGACATGATTTATCCCATGCGTGCCATGCGGTACGAACTTGCCGTCCAGGACATTTTCGATGTAGGTCTTTGCTTTTCGTATCGAGTTGGCAGCGTGCTGGAGCTGATTGTCTGTAAGCTTGCGGCCCAGCTCCTTTTCAACTTCCTTCTTGAACTGGCTGGGTTTTGAAATCTTGCTGTATCTCTGCAGCCGCTTGTAGTTCAGAGACAGATCCTCGATCTTTTTGATGTCCAAGGTTTGAAGGTTCGAGAGCGACCTCTCTAGATCCCTCCTTGGTCTGCCTGTTATATGCATGAGACTTTCGACGAGCTCAGCACCAAATGAGGGAGGTCCTCTGGATGATGAGGCACTGCTACTCGGCTCAGTGAACGGCTTTGTGGAATAGCTGGCAGCGGGATCCTCTTCTGGAGCTGTCTGCTTTCGTTCCTGGTAATAACGGTCGATCCCATAGATTCCCACGGGCTCACCCCTTGTATCGACACCCTTTTCGAGAGCAGAGATCGAGTCGACGATTACTCTCGGGAGGTGAAGTTTCAATCTGGTGCTCACCTTGTTGTAATTCTCCATGATATCTACATAGATGTGAAATGTAGCGTCGTTGACGATCTTGCTGCCGGCCCTCTTTGGATCGACTCCCTTTGCCGCTACCGTCAGGAAAT
>JBOGQL010000151.1:0-21009 GCA_050748985.1 Nitrososphaera sp.
GTGAGATTGACGCGAAAGTAGCGGCTACATGAACAATCTTAATTAAGCGGCGTGGGATCATATCCAGATGATGGAAATAATCGCGGCAGAGAACAAACTCGATAGAAAACTCGAGGACCTGCTTGACAAGTTTGAGCGCGAAGTCGCGCCGTACGATCGATTTTCGGGCCTAGCAATGTTTGCCACTCCCGTGGGCGTGGTTATCTCGATCTTTGTCCCCCTGATGCTGTCGCCGGTAATTTCGGATTCCATTCTGTACTCGATTGTAGGCGGCATACTTGCAACGGTGGGCCTCACCAAGCTTCCGATATTCTACGTCGATCGCAAAAAGCACGAAATATCCAGGACAAAGTACAGGCCAATTGCAGGCGTTTGCATGTGCGACCTCAGTAACCTGAGATCTCACATGACAAAGATGGAAAAAGCCAGGAACACGGGCGAAAGGATAAGGCACGCCAAGCTCGTGGGGTATTACAAAAGGCAGATGGGCCTGGAGTAATATCTTTTCTTCCACTCCGACGCAACAATTAATAAATTACTAGAGTGAAATTTTCACAAGAATGAGCGGCGACAGGCCGAGAAAGGTTGCCACGATAAGGGTATTTGCCGCAGGCACTCTTCTGGCGGTCGTGATATCCGTTCCCATGATAGCCGTGATATTGGTAACTCACTATGTCCTAAATACAGACGCGATCGTCACAGGCGTGGCCGGCATCGTGACGCTGTTTGCCGCGATGGGATTTGCGTACAAGCTGTCAAAGAGGCTCTCAAAAGTGCAGGAAACCGACGGCGCAGATCAGGAGAAGAAATAACGCGATTAGCCTCGAACCTTCAGAACACCAGCTCGTCAGTGGAGAGAGTCCTGGCGCAGTACCTGCACTTGAGCACGACTTTTTCCTTGTCAATAATGTCTATGGTCGACCTTATCTCTTCGCCGCTGTTTGTGATGCATTTCAGGTTCGGGCACTTGAAAATCCCGACGATTGAATCGGGAAGCTGGATCTTGCGCTTCTCCACGAGCTTGTAGTCCCTGATGATGTTGATGGTGGCCCGCGGGGCGATGAGCGCGAGCTTGTTGGTTTCGCTCGTCTCCAGGAATCTGTTTTCAACCTTGATGATGTCCTTCTTGCCGTGCTTGCTGCTCGGGACGTTCAGTGCGGCAGTGATCACGTTGCCCTCCTTGCCTGCAATGTTCAGTGCCTGCAGCACGCGCAGCGCGCTCCCCGCTTCGATGTGATCGATAACCGTGCCGTCCTTGATCCTTCGCACAAGCAGCTGGCTCGTGTCGGACATTTCTGCTGCTGATGCGGTGCATCTGAGTATTTCAGCGTATCTGTCGGCGATAGGTTGATTATTCCGTTGCGATAATAGGCTGACGTGGGACTATTCAATCGCTGGAAACCAAAGGGCAAGATGTACAGCCTGAAATGCACCCAGTGCGGTGCCGGATTTCTGTCCAGCTACAACCTAGAGGCGCCGATATGCGGCAAATGCCTGCAAAAGGCCAAGTCGCTCGACTCCACAATAGATCACGAAAAGAACTGCGCAAAGTGCGGCAACGCCGGCGTGATCTACGGCAAGGAGCTTTGCCATTCCTGCTATTTCGGCTTCAGGAAAAAAGAATGATAATGCCGTTGCAGACCGCCATCCCATTGGCGCTGGATCAGCAGATCTGCAACGGCCGGGAGTACTTGCCACTTTTGCGTGGTCTCGCGGCTGAACAGTATAACCGCTAAACTTAGTTTCAGATCATCGGTAAAGTATTTTGCGGTGATTTTTTCTAGAATATTTTATCATTAGGTCAGCTTGCGTCGATAAGCGCGCATTAATCGGTCAAAGGGGAGAGTAGCGACACCGTCGCGTTCCGGCGGTGCCGCCAAGGGAGAACGGGATGCTCGGGAAAGCTTCCAATGCTCTCCCCTTTGGGATTTTTCAAGAAATAGTCTTAACTTAAGGAACGCGCTACTCTGAGGTTAAAAATGGCATTGAATGGCGGTCAGTGGCTGTGGGTGCCGAAAGCGACAAAAAGCAAATTTTGCAAAAAAAGACATGGAGTGAGACAAGCTTTAGCCAAATGTG
Organism: Nitrososphaera sp.; assembly: GCA_050748985.1. Classification (GTDB taxonomy): domain Archaea; phylum Thermoproteota; class Nitrososphaeria; order Nitrososphaerales; family Nitrososphaeraceae; genus Nitrososphaera. Next base: position 2,080 of record JBOGQL010000151.1, read on the forward strand.
AATGTGTAAATGTCAAATCCCTTTCCTGTCACTGTAATCTCGATCTGGTGCGTGCCGTAGCTATCGTGCATCGCAAGGTTGTACAGCCGCTGCCCATCGACGCTGACCTGACCATTCTCTGAAACGTCCGAGCCGCGGCCTCCCCCTGTGAGCTGCGAGCTGTCTTCAGATATCTGCAGCTCTCCCCTGTCGCCCGCAACGATGTTCACGGCCTTTGCAGTGTACGTCAGAACGACCTTACCGACTTCGCTCTGGAGCTCCATGCTGTCCGGGTTGTTCTTCCAGTCGCCGGACATGTAAATGATGTTGGGCTTTATCGCCGTGTTTTCCGGGATGCTGTACGTCACCACCTGGCCGGGCCTGAAACCTTCCGGGTTCCCAAGCTGGGCCCTTGCAAAGTCGTAACCAAAGTACAGCTCGGGCGTTCTGATCTTGCCAAAGTCGACGCTCTGCGCGCTGTCAGGGCTGCTGATCGATCCGTCGATGCTCACTGTCTGCCCCGCCGCAGCCGCGCGCTCTGCCAGCAGCGTCTGGATCACTTTTTCGGTTTCCGCATAGGCCCCTTCGCCGATGTGGTCGTCCCGTATGTAGCCTTCGTCGTCGACCAGGTACTTGCGCGGCCAGTACCGGTTTTCGTACGCCTTCCAGGTGCCCTTGTCGTTGTCCTGAACGACTGGATATTTTATTCCAAACTTTTCCACCGCGGCCTTGACGTTGTCATAGTTTTTTTCAAATTCAAATTCCGGCGTGTGAACGCCGACAATTACCAGCCCTTGGTCCACGTATTTTTCATGCCACGCGTTCAGGTACGGAATGGTCCTGATGCAATTGATGCAGCTGTAGGTCCAAAAGTCGACGAGCACCACCTTCCCTTTAAGGTCAGCAAGCGACACGTAATCGGTGTTGATGTAGCCGCTGATCCCTGCTAGCTCTGGCGCCAGCTTGAATCTGGATTTGTCTATCTCCGCTTTTGTCACCGTGCCATTCTCAGATACGAGCAAGGGAGTGGAATTCTCCTGGCCTGAAGCTCCGCTATTGAGGCCGGGGCTGTTAAAGTACACGCCAAACCCGGCGATCAGCGCGACAACTCCGATTCCCACCGCAAGCGCGCTTAGGTTGTCAGTATTCATATGCCCCTCTCCAGGTTGATTATTTCGCTAGCGAGCGGGAAGTTGCCGATGATGCTCAGCTGGTTTGTGAAGACAAGGATTCCCAGGATTATCAATATGGCTCCCATTATGGGGTTGAAATATTTCAGGTGCTTTACCATCTTGCGTATCACTTTCGTAGCCTGCGAAAAGAACGCCCCCGTAACCAGAAAAGGCACGCCCAGGCCAAGCGCGTACGCGAGCAGCGAGTTGTAGGCCGCGCCGGGAGAAGTTGCCGCAAGTGTCAGCGTTGTACCAAGGATCGGCCCGACGCAGGGAGTCCACCCGGCTGCAAATGCCGCGCCAAAGACAAATGACGTGATGTATGTCGTCTTGAATCTGGGGAGCGACGTCATCCTCTTTTCAAAGTTGAGCACCCTGAGCTTCATGGACAGTATCAGGTAGGCGCCAAATCCGATTATCACGACGCCGCCTATGGATTGAAGGGTGCCCTGAAGTCCCGTGCCCACGTTGACGAGTAAGCTGTTGAGTATCACGCCAAGCACTGCGAACACGAGCGAAAATCCAAGGACAAAATAAACCGTGTTGAGGAAAATGTTCAGCCTGACAGACCTCTTCACCGTAACCGATGATGTCTGGCCTCCGGAATTCTGCTGGCCCTGGCCATGCAGCTCGCTCAGAGTCGTTCCTGAAAGGTAGGAGACAAACGCGGGGATAATGGGGAGTATGCACGGCGAAAAGAACGAACCCGCTCCCGCCAGCGCAGACACCAATACGCTTGTCTCTACCATTCAGAATAAGATCGCAAAATTTTGGATTAATACTTTGTTCCAGATCTATTCCAGATTGTGCCCTCGTCGGCGGCATAATGTCATCGTCTGGCTACTATGAATGAGGGCGCTGGAAGCCTAGCTTGCAGCCTTTGGAACAGTCTTGACTCCCTCAGGCCACACCGTGACCTTCAAGAGCGCGAGCAGACCGGCGAGCTCGGCGATGTGGATGCCGGCAAAATATGGCAGCAGATCGTCAGAATAGAGCTTTGCCATCGCAAAGTAGCCGTAGACTGCTATTACGTTGTGGAGCATCAGCATGCCTGCAAATACCATGAGGCCGATCGTAAAGGTCGCCCTAGTCTTGCGGTAAATGTTGGCATACACTGCAAGCAGGGTAACGAGTATGGCCAAGTTTACCATGCCTACTATGGAGCTCACGTCCATCAGCAAAGCCATTGATCATCAGTGGGCGGAGGTTCGCTTATTTACTTTTTTCCAAATTTGTTCAGGTTTGCCTTCCTGTCGATGGCCGCCCTTACCTCGTTGAATGCCTCGATGTTGGCCTCGAGGTAATTTGAAATAAAGTACAGCACGCCATACTTTTCCCCTGCCCTAGTCACCATGTTGTTTTTCTCCAGCACGCCGATGTGGTGCTGCACCGCCTTGTAGTCGACGCCCAGCGCCTCGGCCAGCTGGTTCATGTTGTACGGCTGGTCCTTCAGCAGGTCGATTATCCTGATCCTGTTTTCGCCGCCCCGCGAACCGGCAAAGAGGAACCAGAGCAGCCGCTTCGCTTCAGGGTCGGGCAGTTACTGGTTCACTAGTACTGTGCGTGATGATTTAAACTTGAATCGGGTTACCGCAGCAAGAAACTATTGTAGAGGTTAGGAAATTGTTTCCGCTATGAAAATCTGCGATGAGACAAAGAAGGAGCTTCTAAAGTTCGGTGCAAAGCATTTCGTCAGAATACTAGTAGTTGAGCAGACGAGATGGTGGTTCCAGCAGAAACGATGGTTAAGCGACCTAGATTGTTGATGTATTCTTGATTGACATACATTAATATCAATACCCTTATAGTGCTTGTAGCCGAGGGATAATTGGGTTGGCTTTGCTAGAGAAGCCTAGCAGTAAAATCGAAAGCTTGAGCGGCAAAGAAGTCGCGGCGGATCTCAGAGCTTTTGCGAAAAGACAAGGGATTGATTTGTCTCTTGCAGATTTAGAAAAAACAAAAAAGATATTGAAGGACCTGCCATCTTCTCTGTCGGATGAAATAGCAAGGACAAGAGAAGCTAATGATTGAGAAAAATATACTTTGACACTTCCGCGTACGTGAAGATTTACAGCCAAGAGGCTGGTACGGATCTGGCAGAGTCGTTGTTCAGTCTGGCTGAGGAAGGTCGAGTTAAGATTATCATGTCTATTTGGGCAGTCAATGAAAGTATTGCGGCAATAGATAGAAAGCATAGGCGTGGCGAGATTAGAGATCATCAGCGCGACAGAATATTCGCGACAATTCTTAAACGAACTATGGACTATACTGAAAAGCCGAATCCTCCAGTAGACTTCATTCCAATCGACAGAAGAATCCTGACCTTATCGCGCGATGTGGTAATACAATACCATGTTTCCGCAGATGATGCCGTGCACCTCTACACGGCCTATGCCACGGAGTGTGAATGCTTCATTTTCAAGGACGACAAGCTGAAAAAGGCAACAGGAGGAAATGTCTCCGGTATGCCGCTGTTGGACATAACCAGCCACGCAGATATGAACCCGCTAACGAAGAGTTTCGACTCTCGATCATAATCGGCTGACTTGAAACAGGTTAGGAAATCAGTCGAGTTTGCAATAGAACCTTCCAACGTATACCTTATATCTCTCTCTGCCCAATGTAGCTCAAGCAGAAGTCATAGACGGCAGATTTGGCAAGTATGAGTAAAAACGACTTTTCACATCTTCCGTGGCTTTTGTTGCAATAAGCATACACAGTAAGTGAAAAAAGGAAATGACCAAATCGTTTGAAGAATTGGGTTTGGGTGCAAATTTAACAAGGGCACTCAAAGAAAATGGATTCGAGACGCCTTTCCCGATACAGGAGGCAGCTATACCTCTTATTTTGCAGGGTAAAGATGTCGTGGGACAGGCGCACACAGGGACCGGCAAGACGGCAGCTTTTGGCCTGCCAATTTTGGCCCGCATCAAGCCAGATGGCCCGGTGCAGGCACTGATACTTGCCCCGACAAGAGAACTTGCGGTGCAGGTAACCAATGAAATACACCGGTTCGCAAAGTACACAGGAATCAGGTTGGTCTCCATTTACGGAGGCCAGAGCATCAGCGTCCAGCTCGACAAGCTGAGGCGCGGCGTCCAGATAATAGTTGCGACGCCCGGAAGACTTATCGACCACATCAAGCAGGGCTCGATAATCCTAGACGACGTAAAGTTCGTGGTGCTCGACGAGGGAGACAGGATGCTCGACATGGGCTTCATCGACGACATCAAGTTCATCCTGTTCTACGTTAACGATGACAGGCAGACCTGCCTGTTTTCCGCGACGATGCCCCCTGAGATCCTCAGGCTGGCAGAGGAATACATGAAGGACAGCTTTGAGCAGATCAGGCTCAATGAGGAAGAGATTACGCTTGAAAGTATCGACCAGTCGTACCTGGTTGTAGAAGAGCGGGAAAAATTCAAGCACCTGATTGACTTTATCAGGCGAAACCAGAGCGAAAAGGCGCAGACAATAGTTTTTGCGGCCACAAAGCAGAGGGCAGACAGGCTCGCGTACAAGCTGAGGCAGGAACGCTTTAGCGCCGTCACCATCCACGGCGACCTGACGCAGAAGCAGAGGGACAACTCGATGAACAAGTTCAGAAAGGGAACAGAGGAGATCCTTGTCGCGACTGATATCGCTGCAAGGGGAATTGACGTCCCGGCCGTTGGCCACGTGATAAACTTTGACGTCCCCGAAGACCCCCTTGTGTACTTCCACAGGATTGGAAGGACTGCAAGGGCCGGAGGGGACGGCAAGGCGATCTCGCTTGTGTCGCAGGACAGAGTAGCAGACTTTGAAAGAATTCTTGCGCAGACAAAATTCCCCATCCGCAAGCTCAATGACGAGCTCGGAATCGCAGTCCCCGTAGCGACGCAGCGCCACTCGTACGGCGGAGGATACCGCAGGCAGTCTAGCAGCTATGGCGGCTATGGCCACCGCAGCGGCGGTAGCGGAAGGAGCTACGGCGGACAGAGGCGCAGCTACGGAGGCGGCGGCTATGAGAACAGGCGCGGCGGTGGCGGCAGAGGCTACGGCGGCTCAAGGCGCGGCTACGGCCGGCAAAGCGGGGGATACGGAACCTACTCCTAGGCGGGCAGCCCAACAATTTTTAAAGCCCGCTCGACTCTTTTTATTCAATGGCTTTTGGCGTCGACACTCTTGGAGGCTTGACTGAAAAGCTCAAAAAGCTCGTCAACGACACCCAGAACCTTTACGAGTCGTTTTTTGACGCCAACCAGCTCTACAAGCAGGGCAAGATCAACGAGAAGGAATTCTTTGCGAGCATTGGCGAATACCTTGTCGCTATGTCTGCCCTCAACTTTCTTGCCGCGCGCGTGATTATCGAGATGAAGAGCGCGATGGACAAAGGCACCTCCATCAAAAGCCCGACCGGCGGCAGCGCATATTCATCTGCCCCGCAGGCGGAGTTTGGAATCGGCGGGTTTGTTGGCGCCGGCGGTACGGTGGGCCCGCCGGCAGCAGGCGGAAGCGGAGAATACACGCTGCCATCTCCGCAGGTTGAGCCGACATTGAAGCCTGTCGACATCGAGATCCAGAGGCCCCGCCCGAGCACAAAAAACTGCATAATCTGCGGCGCGACGATACCGGTGCATGCAAAATTCTGCAGCAAGTGCGGCCGCTCGCAATAGATAATAGCCACTTTTTGGCAATTCAAATCAATGACCAAGGCTTTCAATGGCAGGGCCGCCACAGAAGAATACATGTCGGCGCACACGCTGACATTTTCCACTCCCGAGATGACTCTGCGGAAATTCGCGCTGTGGCTCGGAGACCAGGTGAGCATACCTGGCGGCGATCGCGGCCCCCGTCTTTTGACGTACATTGAAGAGAAAGGCGCCAAGAAAGAATCGGAGCTTGCCCCGGACGTCGACGATTCGTTCAAGCCTTCAGGCGCCGTCACCGACATGTACAAGGGAGTGGAGTCTGCCCCGGCTTCAGAGACATCGCCGCCACAGCTAACCCCGCTGGACAGGGATACGCTCGAACCGGAGCAAAAATTCTGCATCAGCTGCGGCAGCAGAATGAAAACAAACGCCAAGTTCTGCAACAGGTGCGGAAGCGCGCAGGGCTAGCCTTTCCTGCCCTGCTTTTCCTTCATCTTCAGGTAGCATTCATTGCATATCGTCTTTGAGAAAAGGAAGTTCAGCGAATAGAACCTGACCCTGCCGCATGATTCGCAGGTTCGCATTGCATGTAATGCTCTGGACCCTTGAATAAATCTAGCAGCAAGACGGAAATAGCGTATCATGACAGAGTAGACTCCGGTTGAAGAAGCTCAGGCTCGTAGTCACCGGCAACCCGGGAGTCGGCAAACACACGGCGGCCAAGATAATTGCAAAAAAGCTGGGCGCAGAAATAATTGACATCAATAAAGTTGCAATCGATGGCGACGCGATTGCCAAGGAGACCGACCGGGGGCTCGACGTTAATGTCACAAAGCTTAGCCGGCTTTTGGCAAAGTTGCTGAAGTCGAAAAATAATCCCATCGTAGTCGGTCACCTGGCGCCCTATGTGCTCAAGTCCACGGGGATTGACATGGCCGCGGTCCTCCGCAGGTCGCCGTACGAGCTGGAAAGGACGCTTGAAAAGAGAGGGTATGACGAGGCAAAGATTCGCGAGAATGTATCGAGCGAGATCCTTGGCGTCTCCTTCTATGATGCCCTGAAAACTTTTGGCAAGAGAAAAGTTGCGGAATTTGACACCACAGGCAAAACCCCAGCCCAGACTGCCGACGAAATAATTTCAGCCCTGCAACATAGAACGCCGCGCAGAAAAACGGTGGACTGGCTCATGCTTGTTTCGGAGCGAGGCGACATCCAAAGGTTCTTTCAATACTAAGATTTACATTTTCGGGCATGCAACAGCATGACTATGGGCAAGCCGCGCGTGAGCGATGCTGCCGTCAAGAAAATGACGGGCAAGAACTGGCAGCAGTGGTTTGCGGTTCTCGACAAGGCGGCCGGGACAAGGATGAGCCACAGAAAGCTGGCAGAGCATCTTCATCAAAAGCTGGGCGTGCCCGGCTGGTGGAGCCAGATGATTGCAGTCACGTACGAGCAGGAGCGAGGTTTGCGAGAAGTGCACCAAAAGGCCGACGGATACGCGGTGAGCGCTAGCAGGACCTTTCAGGTTCCGGTCGGCGTGCTCTACAGGCAATGGAGTGACGCAAAAATTCGAGGCATGTGGCTCAGGGAAAAATTTACAGTACGCAAAGAAACCAAGAACAAATCGATGCGCATTACGTGGGGCGACGGCAGGACAAGCGTTGAAGTCTACTTTTACAGCAAGGGCGACTCGAAAAGCCAGGTGTCGGTGCAGCACAGCAAGCTCGCAAGTTCGAAGGATGTAGAGCTCGCAAGATCGCGATGGAAAGGGGCGCTTGAGCGCCTGGCAAAGATTCTCTGAATAATTCGTATATATATTAGCAGAAGCCATATCGTTAAAGAATGGCCGCAGTTCTTACTCGCAAATTTGGAGAAGAGACGCTTCAGTTCCTTGGAAAAAAAGTATCCGTAGAAACTTCGGATAACAAGGTTTACAATGGCACGCTTGCCGGAATTGACGAAAGGCTTGACGTTGTGATTGACAACGTGGAGGCCCACGGCATTCTGAAGCTGATCGTAAACGGCTCGTTTGTAAAGGAGATCCGGCTGATGGAGAAACCGTTTGACTTTAAGGCACTCGCCGAGAGGCTCGCAAGGGTGTTCCCTGGCTTGGTGAAGATCCGCGAAGACGTGGGCGCCATAATCGTCATGGACAAGATAAAGGTAACCCAGGCAGGAGTGGAGGAAGGAACCGGCCTGTCCGCGGACAGGGTCAGGCAGGTATATGACGATTTCATGCGGGAGACTAGGAAGTAATTGTGTTTGTGTTTGAAGTCCGGCACTCAGATCTTGCGGGCCGGATAGGCCGGCTCGCGACTCCTCACGGTGTAGTGGAGACCCCAGCTTTTGTCCCGGTCGTCCACCCTGTAAGGCAGGCGGTCAGCACCCAGTTCTTGAAGAAGATGGGATTCAACCTTGTGATCACAAACGCCTACATCGCGCTCAGGCATTACGGAGACGAAGCAAGGCGCCGAGGAATACACGACGTCATAAATTTTGACGGCGCGGTCATGACCGATTCGGGCGGCTACCAGGTCCTGGAATACGGGTCCGTGGAAGTCGAGCCCGCCGCGATGGCCCAATTTGAGAAGGACATCCGCAGCGACATACCCATCCCGCTGGACAAGCCGACAGGATACGGGCTTGACCACGAGCTAGCAAAAGAGTACGTCGAAATAACGCTAAGAAACGCGCGTGAGACTCTGCGCGTTGCGAATGATTCTGACGCAATCTGGGCCGGGCCCGTGCAGGGGGCCGAGCACTCTGACCTTGTCGAGCATTCTGCCAGAGAACTCGATTCCATGGGCTTCAAGCTCATGGCGCTCGGAAGTCCTGTGGAGCTGATGGAGGCGTACGAATTTGCGACTCTTGCGCGAATGATAGTGGCGGCAAAGCGCGTCATCCCTTCAAAGCCTGTCCACCTTTTCGGGGCCGGGCATCCGCTCACTATCCCGCTTGCGGTAGCCCTTGGCTGCGACCTGTTTGATTCAGCTTCTTACATGCTCTATGCAAAGGACGGGAGGTACATGACGCCGACCCGAACTGCAAAGATTGCAGAGCTAACCTACCTGCCGTGCCAGTGCCCCGTCTGCTCGACTCACTCGCTGCAGGACCTGCATGGCATGGAGAAAGAGGAGCGGACAGCCGAGATTGCAAAGCATAACCTGTACGTGCTGAAGGCAGAAGTTGACGCGGTGAAGCAGGCAATCATTGACGGCCGGCTGTGGGAATACGTCATGCAAAAGGCGCGGGCTCACCCAAAGCTTATGGAGGCGGCGCGCCTCTTTGCAGACCTTGATCTCCTAGAGGCAGGAACGCCGCTTTTCAAGGAAAAGGCCATCTATTTTTACGAGCCAATCGACCAGTACAGGCCGGAAGCAAAGCGCTACAGGCGCATGGCATCGGAATTTCGGTCACCTAGAAAGAAGCTTGTCCTCTGCCCGGAGGGCGAGCTGCATCCATTCTATTCCACAAGGAGCTTCAGGGAAATCGTAAAGAGGTACCCTGACGCGCAGGTCTGCAGCTACAACCCATTCCTGGGAATCATCCCGGCAGAGATCTCGGATGTGTTTCCGGCTTCCCACAACATTGCCGTCAGATCAGATCACAACCTTGATGACTATCCGAGCTTTGTTGAGTCGCTGCGTGGCTTTGTCTCGAACAACGGCTTTGGCGAGATAATTCTGGAGGGTAAGGACGGATTCATTGAAAGCGCAGCCAATGCTGCAATGCTCAATGTCCGCGTGGTCAGCCGCGATGACCAGCCATAGCGACGCGATCAGGCTGCAGCAAGATCTTGCGAGGAAGGTAATAGCAGCCGACGATTTTGGCCGGATCAGAAACGTGTGCGGCGTTGACGTCGCGTACAGCGGCGATACCGCCTACAGTTCTGCGGTGGTCATGGACAGGGCCGGCAAGGCTGTGATCGAAACGGCAAGCTCTGTGTCTGCCGCCAAGAACCCGTACATCCCTGGCCTCCTGATGCTGCGAGAAGCAGAGCCAGTTCTCCACACGTTAGAGATGCTGAAGAAAGACTATGATTTGCTGCTTGTCGATGGCCACGGGCAGCTGCATCCCAGAAAGTGCGGGCTGGCGTGCTACCTTGGAATAAAGCTTGGCAAGCCGGCGATAGGGGTAGCAAAAAGGCTCCTCTGCGGAAATTTGCGCGACGACAGGTTCATAGAGTACGGGGGCGAAATTCTCGGGTTTGCATTGCCCCATGGAGGAGGGAAAAAAATCTATGTCAGCGTTGGCCACAGGGTAAGCCTGAAAACTGCGGTGGAAATCGTCAGAGACGCTGGCAGAGGGATGCCAGAGCCTCTCCGTCTAGCAGACTTCAACTCGAAAATGCAAAAAAGGGGAAGAGGCTTGAGCTAAGCCTTCACGATTATCGGCTCTTCTACCTTCTCCAGTTCAGGCTCTGTCTCTGGCAGAGGGTTCTTTATCCTGGACTTGTGCTTGTGCTCATAATACATGTAGTCGCACATTGTATTCATAATGGAAAGCATTGCAGATAAGGGTTTTCCCCGGCTCGGCTTTGTTCAAAAAGTGAATAATGAAAGCGACTTTCTAAACATCAGGCGTTTTTTTCATTTTTGGTTTCTCCAAACGGTACAGGGCTAGAAGCCCTATTCCACCGATAGCGAATCCTGCACCAAATAATGACAAGGATAATTCCTCCTCATGTGAGCAACCTTGCATATACGAGCGAGGGGGACAAGGATGACCTACATCTGACAAAAGAACAGGCAAACACCAAACAATGTCACCGCTACTGAAAGGACTGCAACCCCCAATAACCAGCTGGGTTTTCACATACTTGCTAAATAAAGGCGAGTCTTTAACCAATGCCGCCGGTTCTAGCTGGCGATTGATTGAGAGGGAGTCTGGAGACCTAATCGTGTTTTGAGCTCTCTGGCCCGGTTCCTCACCGTAATTTCAGTCACGCCTGCAGCCCTGGCGATGTCGGACTGGGTCTTTGCCTCGCCGGTGATCTGGCCCGCCAGATACAGGACCGATGCGGCAATTCCCATGGGGTCCTTGCCAACCGAAATGCCACTGCTCTGCGCCCGCGCAATTATTGCAAGGGCCTTGCGCTTTGTCCGCTCGCTTGTACCGAGGTTGTTGGCGACTTTGACCACGTACTTTGCGGCATCGATCATTGGAACCTGCAGCTCCATCCTTGACACCAGAAGCCTGTAGGACCTTCCGACCTCTTTTGGCTTGATGTTGCTGTTCGCAGACACGTCGTCGAGAGTGCGCAGCACTCCCATCTGCCTGCTTGCGATGTATACTGCGGCTGCGAGGATCGACCCTATCGTCCTTCCCCTGATCAGCTTTTTCTCTTGGGCCTTCCTGTAAATGTAGGCCGCCTTTTCGATCACCGAGTCAGGCAGGCTCATCCTATCCTTTATCTTGACAAGCATGCCAAACGCCTGCTGCAGGTTTCGCTCAGTTGGCGAGTGCCTCTGGCTCCTGCTGTCCCACTTTTTGAGCCTTTGCATCCTAAACCGCATGTCGGTGCCTATTGCGTTTCCTCCCGCGTCCCTGTCCGTCCTGCCTATCACTGTCGACAGGCCCATGTCGTGCCTTGCTAGAGAAGTAGGAACTCCGGCCCTGGACCGCTCGCCGATTTCTGTGGAATCAAACGACCGCCATTCAGGCTCTAGCGATAGAGCGTTTTCTGAAATAACCTGGCCACTATCAACGCTGATTAGCTCCCCTGTTTCAGGGTCAGTTACCACGTTGCGTAGCGCTTGGTTTTTAACCACGTGTAAATATCGCGGATGCGGAATTTAAGTTAGGTAGCAATTTCTCGCTGATCAGGTAATCGATGACTTTCCAAGTAAGGAAGAACTGACTGCTTTTGTTAAAGAAAAATGTAAAAGGGGAGGTTTGAGTTCGGACTTAGCCTTCTTCCCAGCCCTTGTCGAATACGCCGTTCTTGTGCAGCGGAACCGGTTGTCCTGCGGTGTATTCCATTGGTCTCATCCAGAAGATGGCGTGAGTCGGGCAGACGCCTATACATGCGCCGTCTGAAATACATCTTTCTGGATAAAAGACGAACGCCTTACCTCTCTTCCAACCTTCGACTGGTTTTACTCTGAGAACGTCCGGACCGAGGGCGGTGCAAATCTCTACACAGAGAGCACAGCCGATGCATCTTTGTTCATCAACGTCTGGAAGTATAGCAATTGGCATCCTTAATTCACTTAGAGGTCAGTATCGTTCGAAACTATTTAAACGCTATGCATGCTGCAAAACGCTGTTATAACTCCCGGAAAACTAGCGCGTGCGCTGCAAAAATATCAAAAATTGGAAAAAGGAAAAAGAGATGAGTTACTTGTTCATCCGGAGGACATCGACTTGGCCGCTGTGAAGCCAGTCCTTCAACTCTTCATGCGTTGGCTTTGCGTCATGCTTGCCAGCCAAGTGAAGATGCAGAAGAACGTAGTTAACTTGGTTTAGCAACGGCTTGTTCGCTTCGTCGCCCTTGCGAGCCTTGGTCTTCAAGTCAGACGGAACAGTTCTCCACCAGTCATCGAATTTCCTAACCATAGCACGGTAGTAACTAGCAGAACTTAATAAGCCTTTTGGGTTTTTCCAACAGCGTTATGCCAAAGCTTGCCGTTCCCGATCGCTGCGGAAAAATTATAGGGACTCTAGACTTTTCTTAGCCTGTGCCATTCGCAATTCAGGAACTGCAGAGTGCGTTTAAAGCTTATAGGCAGTTCTTGGAGCGCGAACCACCGGCCCATCACGCTCGCTACATCTTTCCGTTTTTTACAGGGTCGTACTTCGCCTACCGCAAAATCGACGTTCTGCGAGTCGTCACAGTATCAAAGTCCTTATCCGGCGACCCCAGCTTTGTCGACATCGGGTGCGGCTACGGAGACTTCCTTGGCAAGATACGGGAGCACCTTCCAAGTGCAATTGGGATAGAAAAGGAACCGCGCCTCTTCTACTCCTTCCAGCTGCCAAAGCCCGACTACGTTTCTCTGGTCCCGATCGAAGGGTATTCGCATCCTGCCGACGTTGCATTTGTGGGCTGGATGGAGCCCGGCCAGGATTTCCGGAGCTCGGTTGCGCGCCTGGCAAAGTGCGTTATCACGACGTTTGACGCAGGCGGCCAGTGCGGAATAAACGGCGGCTGTGAATACGAAGAGTTTGGATTTCAGCGGGTAGCGTGGTGGAGGACTCCTTCATGGATCGACGTGAATACCGAGCTCATGAACAGATACTACACGCCAAATCTGGCCACAGAAAAGAAGGAGGAGCTGGCAAAGCTCAGGTCCGCCCACAACTTTTGGTACGTCTACACAAAGCCCGAATTCGCTGCAAGAGCAAGGGCCGGGCTAAAGTCGCGGCTCGAGAAAGAGGATCCTGGCGACAAATTTGATTTTGAATCCGTCTTGGATGAATGCGGCTTTGGGTACTTGGAGGAACTTCCTTCTCTGACAAAGGGCAGCAGGCTCTGGGAAGTAAGTTTTGATTAATGCCGTTTAACATCGCAGACTTGCAGAAAGCCAGGGAAGCGCTTGGCCAGTTCCGCGCGGGTGCGGTTTCTCCTCATCACGAGCGCTACAGCTTTCCGTTCTTCAATGGCTCTTATTTTGCGTACCGCAAGGTCGATGTACTGCGGCTTGCCGCGATCGCCAAGTCACTCTCGAGCGATCCCAGCTATCTGGACGTGGGCTGTGGTTATGGAGATTTTCTAACGCACGTCAGGGAATTCATTCCAAAAGCAGAAGGCATCGAGAAGGACAGTGGAATATTCTACGGCCTCGGAATAGCCAAGCCGGAGTATATCCGAATTGCCGACGCGCGCTGGATCGACAGGAGGTACGATCTCGTGTTCGTTGGCTGGATGGAGCCGGGGCAAGACTTCCGCGATCCGGTGGCGCAAAGCTCGGATATCATAGTGACGACTCTCGACCAAGGGATCAGCCTCGCAGCAGAATTTGACGGCCACGGATTTGACCGCGTTGCATGGTGGAGGACGCCATCATGGGAGGACGTCAACATCGAGATAATGAACAGGCACTATACGAAAATCCCGGAAGCAAGGCGCGCCGAGCTCCACAGGCTGCGGGGCGCGCACAACCTCTGGTACGTGTACGCGATGCCGGAGAAAAAGGAACAGGTCAGAAAAGCGATCAAAGAACAAACTGAAAAGGAATCTGCCACTGGCCGCTACGACTTTGAAGAAGTTCTCGATGAATGTGGATATCAATATCTTCAAAGGCTGGAGAACCCGGCCGCGCCAGAGCCACTCTGGCAGGTCCAGTACTATTAGGAAGCTTTAAAGCGGATACGATTTGAGTTTTAGCAGTAAGAAAATTTGAAAGTGAAGGTTTTGGGGGCGGCCAAGGAAGTTGGCCGCTCGGCGTTTCTTGTTAACTGCAACAGCACAAACATCCTGATGGACTATGGCGTGCTCTTGAGGAGGGAACCAATATTTCCGATGCACATCAAGCCAAAGGAAGTGGACGCGGTTGTCATCACCCATGCCCACCTTGACCACTCTGGCTTTGTTCCTTCTCTGTACCTGTCCGGCTCTACAGACATTCAGGCGCTTGCGACGCTTCCTACGTTTGAGCTGACCGAGCTGCTGATAGAGGACATGATCAAGCTATCGGGCTTTTACCTCCCGTTCGAGTACATCGACGTCCTCACGATGCTCAAGAGCTCCAAGAACCTGCAGTACAGGGAGCCCCACATGGTAAACGACGCCAAGATCACGCTCCACGAGTCCGGCCACGTGGTCGGGGGCGCGACGGTAGTCGTCGAGCACGAGGGAAAGAGGGTCTTTTACACCGGAGACATAAACACAAGAGGCTCGAAGCTTCTCCGGCCTGCGGACCTTGACTTTGGCGAAATAGACATGATGATAATCGAGAGCACTTACGCGCAGGCCGAGCAGACCCCCCGGGAAGAGTCAGAGCGCGAATTGATCGAGTTTGCGTACGACGTGATAGAGCGCGGCGGCACCCTCTTCATCCCGTCCTTTTCGGTCGAGCGGGCTCAGGAAATTGCCTGCGTGCTGAAGGCCTACGATTTCAAGCACAAAGTGGTGATGGATGGGATGGCGCTCAAGGCCAACCAGATAATGAGCCGGCACCCCGCGTTTCTGCGTGACGCCGAAATGTTCCGCCGGGCGATTGGCGAAGCGGAATGGATACAGGGCTGGGCCAGGAGGCGCAAGGTGGTGACTGAGCCGTGCGTAATAATTTCCCCTGCCGGCATGCTTGTCGGCGGATCTGCCGTGCACTACACGCAGCACGTGGCTACAAGTGACAAGAACGGCATCGCCATGGTGTCGTACCAGGGAGAGGGGACTCCGGGAAGGATGCTGCTCGAAAAGAAGGTCGTAAACTTTGACGGCAAGATGAGGAAATGCTACGCCGACGTCAAGCGCTTCGAATTCTCCGGCCACAACAGCCGGAGCGAGCTGTTCGAGATTCTCGACCGGATCAAGGGAAGCCCGAAGGTGCTCGCGGTGCACGGCGACGACCAGTCCTGCATCAAATTTGCAGAAGAGATCAGGGAAAAATACGGCTTTGACGCGCGTGCGCCGGACCAGGGAGAGACGATAGAAGTATAATGATAGTGAAAAACACCGATCCGTACAAGATGAAAAAATGCGTGTCGTGCAAGCGTGACATTGCGCTGAACGAAAAATACTTTACGTATCCGCTGTCGCTCCAGCAGATATGCCTGACCTGCGCGGAAAAAGAGATTCCAAAGACGATCGAATCGCTCCAAAAAGACCTTGAAAAGATAAGGCAGGCTTAGACAATCGCGCCGCTCGCGGCCTGGGGCATTCCCGTGGGAGCGTTTTCTACCGTGCCCACCTTGCTGCCGGGGTTGATGTAAGTGTAGCCGCTCTTGGTGACCACCTTTCCGTGAACTGTCCCAAATATCTCCACGTCTCCCTGCTCGTTCACGCAGTTCCCCCTGACTATGCCCAGCATCCTGCACGTGCCAAAGCGCACCAGGAGGTTCCCGAGAATCTTGCCCTTGAATTCCAGGTGGCCGCCGTTGAGGATAACGTCTCCGAGCACCTCTCCCAGCATCAACGTGTCTTCAAATATCGTCACCGAGCCGACGCGCTTGCCGTCGAGTATCTTCATTGGCTATGCAACCTTGACGCCAGAGGATCTCATTAGTCCCTGAGTGCACTAAGATGCACAAACGAGTGAAATATTTGCCGGCTACGCGGCGGATATTTTTTCTCTCTTGACCCAGACTGTCCTTCCCTTATGGTCCATCAACTCGACAGAATGATTCTCAAGCAGCATTTTCCTGAGCTCGTCAGCCTCTTTGAATTTCTTTTGGGTCCGGAGCCTGTCGCGCTCTGCCGCAAGCTCCTCTATTTCCTTCCTCTCTGTGTCGCTTGCCTCCGAGACCTGGAGGCCCAGAATGCCCATGATTCGCTGCAGCGCGGGCAGCGCCGTGGCAGCCATTTTCTTGGTAAGCATGTCCGATCCGGCGTACTGGTTGAGCCTTGTCACGAACTTCATGAGTTCTGTAAGCGCAAGAGAGGTCTTCATGTCGTCTTCCATGGCCGCCTCAAACGCCTTTTCCGCTTCATCGCTTAACCTTGCCACTTCCTCCGCTTCGCTTCCACTCCCTGTCGCGGATCGCAGCTCGTACACGCAGGTCTCTATCTGGCGCCAGCGCTGCGCCGACTCTCTCAGCAGCTCATCCGTATAGTCCAGGGGCTTGGAGTAATGAACCGAGAGGCTGTAGAGCCGGAGCGAGTTCACGCCCCAGCTCTTCAGGGCCTGCTGGATTGTCACAATGTTTCCTAGCGACTTGCTCATCTTTTGAGAGCCTATCGTGACCATCCCGGAGTGGACCCATATCTTCGCAAACTCTTTGCCGGTGTACGACTCTGACTGGGCTATCTCGTTTTCGTGGTGGGGGAAAACAAGGTCATGGCCGCCGCCGTGTATCTCGAATGTGCTGCCGAGGTACTTCAGCGCCATGGCGGAGCACTCGACGTGCCAGCCCGGCCTGCCGGCGCCCCACGGGCTCTCCCACTTTGGATCCTCGGAGGAGAACTTCCAGAGTGCGAAGTCGAGGGGGTCCTCTTTTGAAGGATCGACTTCGATCCTTGCGCCTGCCTCTAGCTCTTCCACCGGCTTTCTCGAAAGCTTGCCGTAGCCCGGAAACGACTTGACCCTAAAGTAAACGCCATTGAGCGTCAGGTAGGCGTGGCCCATCTGCATCAAGCCCTGGATCAGCTCTATCATTTCCTTGACGTGCTCCGTCGCCTTTGGGTGGCGATCCGCCAAGAGCACGTTCAGGCTGCCAAAATCCCGGTAATAGCTTTCCGTGTACTTTATGGCTATCTCCTCCGCCTTTTTTCCCTCGGCCTTGGCCCTGTTGATTATCTTGTCGTCGACGTCGGTAAAGTTCTGCACAAACACTACCCTGTAGCCCTTTGAAATCAGGAACCGGCGCAGCACGTCAAAGACAATAACTGTCCTCGCATGACCAATGTGTGACTCGTCATAGACGGTCACTCCGCACACGTACATCCTGACAGAATTGTCCTCCGGCCTGAGCTCGTCAATTTGCCGGCTAAGAGTGTTGTAAAGCCTCAATGCGGAAGCCGCTATCAGAAAAGGCTGCCCTGCTTTTTACTTTGCTTGCCTACAGTTCGATGTAAATGTCGTTTCCCTTGACATCCACCTTGTAGGTTGCCAGCTTCACTCCTTCAAGGTAATCGAGTAATTCGCCGGTCCTGATGTTGTAGTGCCAAGAATGCAATGGGCACTCGACCACTTCGCCGTCGATCTTGCCTGGAGCAAGCGAGCCGTCCTGGTGCCGGCACTGGGCTTCGATCGCGTAGTATCTGCCGTTTGCGTTAAAGAGGGCGACTCTTGTGCCGTTAATGTTCAGCTCCTTGCCGCCGTTTTCCTTTATCTCTCCCCGCTGTGCCACTTTTACAAACGCCAATTCCGACAATTTTCGTGAGCATTCTGGTTATTAATTGCTTATGCGATTAGGTAGAGCTTGCCTCCGCCACATCTAAATATCGCTAATCGCGCTATATCGTCGACATTCTGGCATGGCGTCGAACAAGCTCATGGCTGTCTTTGTCGTTGCGTTCATCACGTTCGGCGTAGGCATGGCAATCTATGGCTACGACCAAGCCATTTACCCTGTCGACACTGCCCTTGGCTACCTGGCAAGGGCCGAGACGGCGCAGACTCCAGAAGGCCTCGCAGGCTATGTCGCAAAGGCGCAGCGGGCGCTGCCGGTGAGCGGAAACCCCGTCTGGTCATTTCCAACAGCAAGGACAGATATGGCGCTGATACAGTCAGAGCTTGACCGGATCATGTCCCGGGCCAATTCCGTATCGTCCATGGAAATCTATAGCACCGAGTACAACACGGGCATGGCAGACATGCACGCGTCGCTCAGGGCGATTCAGGAGGACCTTGTCGAATCGCTGCCGTACCTCTACGTCAGCTTTACAAACGTTATCTTTGCGTCTGTATGGATCGGGGTGATACTCCTGCTCTTCCTCATAATGAGGCGGGGAAGGGAAAAGTTCCGGGAAGAAGAATACGAGAACCAGTAGCTTTATTTCATCTTTCACTTTCAGTTCAGGCAAAGCATGCCGGGCAAAATTGCGGACGCAACGCTTGCGGAAAAGGGCGAACTCAAGCATCGATGGGCTGCGGCCCGGATGGCAATTATCGGAAAAATTGTGGCCAAGCACGAAAAGTCCCGGCCCCTCGCCGGCCTGCGCCTGGGCTTTTGCCTGCACGTCACCAAAGAGACATCGGTTCTGGTTGCGGCTGCACAGGCTCTGGGAGCCAGAGTTGCAATATGCTCCGCAAATCCCCTGTCAGCCCAGGACGACATCGCGGCGTTTCTGTACAGCCACGGCACAGGAGTGTACGCATGGCGCGGCGAGACAAAAGCAGAGTACGAGCAGTGCATCCGCGAAGTAATCAGGTCAAAGCCGGAGATAGTGACAGACGACGGCGGTGACCTGCACATCGCCGCTCACACCTCCAGAGCAAAACATATCGTGGGAGGCACTGAAGAAACTACGTCTGGAGTCAAGCGGCTCGCTGCTCTCGAGCGCACCGGCAGGCTTGCATACCCGGTCATTGCGGTCAATGAGG
>JBOGQL010000152.1:0-4647 GCA_050748985.1 Nitrososphaera sp.
CTTCGCTGAACCCCGGGGAAGCGATATTCGCAGGCCAGTGGGTTAACCTTCCGACGTTTGTCAGAGTAGACGAGGTCAAGGAACGCAGGGCAGGCGCAGATCAGAACGCTGTCGATGAATGGAGCAAGCTCGCCGCGACTAAACAGGCCTCCAGGGAATCATCGGAAACGTACATTCCGCCGGGCTACGTGCACGAGTAGCGGTTGACGGGGGTGCTACAGCAATGCTGATCTCTCATATCTCCGACCTGCATCTCGGGTACGCCCAGTTTAACCTGGAAGAGCGGGAGGAGGATGTCTACCAGTCGTTCAATGAGGCGATCGATGTGTCTATCAGGGAAGGGGTTGGAGCAGTAATACTTGCCGGGGACATTTTCCACAGCCCCCGGCCCTGCGGCAAGGCGACGATCACTCTTGGCAACGCGTTGAAAAAGCTGGAAGAAAAGCAAATCCCGGTTGCCTTCGTGCTTGGCGAGCACGACATCAGCCGCGTGCGCGACGTTCCGTTCCCCTATATTTTTAGCAACCTAGGACTGGCAAGGGGGCTCACGCTTAACCAGCCCTTGATAGTCAATGATTGCGTCTTGTTCGGCGAAAACAAGGCGCGGCGCAACGATATCGACGCGCTGATCGAGAGATTGCGCAGCGCGAACAGTAAGGCAAACGAGTACGAAGGGAAGAAGAAAGTGCTCGTTCTCCACCAGGGTCTCTCTGACTTTAACAAGTTTGCCGGCGAACTGAATGCGTCGGATCTTCCGCCCAGTTTTGACTATTACGCGTTCGGCCACTACCATGATCATCTGGAGAGAAGGTTTGACTACCTTGGCGGGCTGCTTGCTTACCCGGGTTCGCTTGACCTGACCCCGAGCGAGGGGATAAAGGAAACCGAGAAAGGGTTCATCATTGCTGATCTATCAGGCGAAGAGGCATCGACCCACTGGATCAGACTTGAACAGATGAGGCAGCAGTTTTCAGTCAGGGTTGACTATCACAAGATCGCAGAGCTCCTTCCCGATATCATTGAAAGATCAAAGGTTGCAGCAAAGAACGGCAAAAAGCCCGTGGCGAGGATAGAAATCGCAGGACGTGACATCGACTCAAGGTCGATCGCCGCCACCCTTGTCAAGCTAAACGAACACTGCATCCACTATGTCTGGCAGGTGATTGAAGAAGGAGGACCTGCGGCGAAGGCGTATGAATCCCGGCCCGCAGACATTGACGCAGAGCTCTACAGGTTATCTGCGGAAGCACTCGGATCGGAAGAAATGGCAGGGTTCGCTATCAAGGAAATCCTGCCTCTTGCCGCAGAAAATGACGCAAGGTCTGTTCTGGAGATCGTGTGGGAGGCGTACAAGAGAAGAAGGTTTGGGGGCGCAGCCAGCAATTGATAACTGACATTCGACTGCAGGACTTTATATCACACAGGGACACGCACCTGGAATTCGGAAAAGGCATCACCGTCTTTGTAGGGCACAACGGGTCCGGCAAGTCCTCGGTGATAGATGCGATAACGTTCTCTCTGTTTGGCAAGCACAGCCGACAATCCGGCAAGAACCTTGTCCGGAGGGGAGCCACCGAGGGCTCGGTGCAGATGCGCTTTGCCATGAATTCAAAAGAATATCAGGCAACGCGGATTCTTGGCGCTTCGGGCAGCCAGTCATTTTCGCAGCTGATGCTCCTGTCGGACGCCGGCAAGATGGTAAGCAGGCCGCTAGCAGGAGGCGAGCGCAGGCAGCTCGGCGAGTCAATGAGCGCCGAGGTTGCCAAGATTCTTGGCGTTGACTATGACAAGATGCGCGTCGCCGCAGTCGTACAGCAGGGAGAGCTCGGAAGTATTGTCGATGCGCAGCCCAGAGAATTCAAAGAGCTGCTGAATGGCCTGATAGGGATCGACAGGCTCGACGCGGCATACCAAACGATGCGCGAAGTGGTCGCGGCCTTTCGCGAAAGGCTGCGGGACGATACCGGCTACACAGACGAAGAGATCCCAAGAATAGAAAAGCTGATCGAAGAAAAAGGACAGGAACAAAGGCAGGCGGAATCGCTCCTGTCAGAATTTGAAGAGGAGAAAAGTAGGCTCGAGCAGAGCATAGCCCGGCTCGAAAGCGAAATTGCCGGGCTGGAGCCAATTATCCAAAAAACGCAGGAGCTGCGCAGCAGGGAAAGATTGCTTGTGAGGCACGTCAATGAAACGCGGGGCGCCATGGAAAGCGAAGTGGCGAGGCTCGAGAGGGTCGTCAGGGAAGCCAAAGGGTCTCTGGAAGTGCTGAAGGATAGAGACGAAGTTCGAGTCCGGCTAGAGATGGTCAGGACAGAGCTGGAAGATCTCCAGGAGAAAATGGAAGAAAACGAAGGGATGCACGGCAAGCTAAGAGGATTCCTTGAATGCGCCGACCGGCTCCAGATCGTAGATGGCAGATGCCCCGTCTGCAATTCCCCCGTCACCGAGATAAAGGGCATGTTCAACACCTCCCACATTCAGGCCGAAATAGAGAGCAGGGAAGAGCAGAGATATGCACTCCAGCGGTCGCGAGTCGAGCTAAAGATGGAACAGGAGCAGTTGCTAGAGCAGGACAGGAGGATTGCTGCGGCGGAAAAGTTCCTTTCAAACAACTCCGTCAATTCGCCTGAAGAAGTTCTAACACTGCAGTCCAATCTTGTTACAAAACAGGCAGATCTTGCAAGGCTTCCTAGAGAGATTGCATTAGTGGATGCGGAGCCATTGATGCTCGCTATAGATGGCACCTCAAAGTCGCTTGCAGAAGAGATCATAGCTCTCAGGCGGCAGGTCAACGACTTTAGCCATCAGGTGTATACGGACGCAAAGCTGGAAAAAGACAACCAGTCAAGAAAGCTTCAGGAGGTAAACAGGCGAATCGGCGGGTACCAGAAGACGATCGACGACGCAAAGAATGCAATAGATTCTGCAAGAAAGAGCATCGCGCAACTGCGGGACGCATCAGTCGTTGCTGGGATACTCGACAGGATCCGCTCCAACATCTTCAACAGGGACGGGCCAATTGGAACAAGCCTCCGCTCCTGGGCCATCAAGGTAATATCGGAAAAGGCATCCGACTACGCCTCTCTCTTCAACATAGGCATATCAAGGATCGAGCTGGCAGAAAAGACGCGGGAAGTCACGATAACATGCTTTGGCAGGCAGGGCGAGATAGACCTAGACTCGCTTTCAGGCGGGGAGAAGGTCGCGGTCGCCCTTGCGCTCCGCCTTGGCATAGCCTACATGATGGGCTCTAACAAGCTCGATTTCGTAATCCTTGACGAGCCAACGACGCATCTTGACGAGGAGAGGCGAAAGGCTCTTGTCAGGATCGTATCTGAGGCGTTCAGGGAAGGCGCCGGCCCGCTCTCACAGTTGATAATCATAACACACGATTCCGACATATTCGAAGATGCCGAAGTGGACAGGATATTTCGATTTGCAATGACCACTGAAGGGTCGCGGGTTTCACAGGAATAATTAACAGAAACAAACAGGAAGGTTGCAGGCAATGATAAGGCTGAACGAGCTTACATACCAACTGTCGGAGCTGTCTGCAGAATCCCTCCGTGCTCTGATAGCGAAGCGGGCAGGCATGGAGGTAAAGCTCGGTGAGTCGCCTGATTTATTGATAGATGGAGTGCGAGTAGAAGAAAAGTTCGATCGCAGAGATAAGATGGACCTTGGTGCCTTTGCCAATTAAGTTAAGGCAGGTCTTTCACAACGAGGATCAATTCTTGCAATAAGGACGGGAGACTTCAGCAACAAGAAGATTAATGGATTGAAGATAAGATGACGACAGGCAGATCGCCTTGTTCCCTCACTTCACATGGCAGTCAGGTTGGCGAGATCAGGGAAAAAGTGCATCCTTTTTTACAGGAACCAATAGAGGTAATTTGGGCAGACTTGCTACTGTGAAATGAAGGCTCACTTGTTCAAGCGTCTAATCAAATTCTTTCTTGCTCGAGTCTCTACTTCTGAATCCTTGGCACGGCTCTACCGAGGCATGGGACGCCAACTTATGGCAGGAAAGTGGCTAATAATGGCGACAATGAAATTGATTCGTTATGGTCCGATAAAAAGCTCTTAATTGATAATTCCTAAACAATTCAGCGAATTTTCTTGCTCTTTCAATTATTCCTGAAGGTATCTGTCAATGAATTCCATTATCTGTTTTTTCGCCTGCGGGTTCAGCGATGCGGTTGTGTTCCCCTTATGAAGTATCACATATCCTTCATTAGCGAGATCCTTGACCTTTTTCCTGACATTCTTGCCGTTGTTTTTGACTACCTGCCCAAGCCAGTTGGACATTGTGTCAATAGGAAAGTAATGCTCTCCCCACCTGCCCTTCCTCATAATGAAGTTTAGGATTAGCGCCCTGAGCTCCTGGTCAGAATAGTCTCTTTTCATGGGTACACTTATCATACCTTTGAAAGCCTACATTTAAATACTTTCATCCCTGTAGTAATTACAGGTTTACTTATGACAAGTGCAATGGAAAACGAATCATTGATCGCAACAGTATTCGGCTATTCGCCGCAGATGAGAATATTGAATTACCTGCTGGACTTTCCAACAAACGACTTTACAAAGAAGGAAATAATCCATGCACTCGGAATGAGCAAGCAGACATTCTACAAGTATTTCGAC
>JBOGQL010000153.1:0-10513 GCA_050748985.1 Nitrososphaera sp.
CGCTTGTACACACAGGGGATCGAGGAAAGTTCAGAACATTCGTAGAAATCCTGAGAAGATCTACTTTTCTGCCGATGATGAAAATTATTCCAACGAAGGATTGAAGGGCGTAAAGGGAAGGGGACGAGCGATCATATCTGAAGACAGACAAAAGATCATTTCTACCATGGAAAAAATAAGCCTAAAGTACCTGGGGAATCTTGAGCACCCATGGGCAGGGGAACTGATGGAAAATGCCAGAAACGGCACATACGTTGCAATTGAAATTACACCAAAATTCTTCTCTGCATATATTCTTGGAAAGATGTAACGAGAGCAGCGATTGATGCTAGCAGGCAGATCTTATCCAGAAGCTATCCTCCAATTTAAGAACCACTAAAGGAGCGGGCCCGTCGGGATTCGAACCCGAGACAGCCGGATTTCTTTCTGCAATAGTTAAAAGTCCGGTACTCTACCTGGCTGAGCTACGGGCCCTACAAGGCATACGCACCCACTGGGCTTAATTTAATGCTATAGAAACTTTCATCACCTCTACGTTTATCTACCAAGAGAACGGTGTCCTAGCAAAGATGGTCGACCTGATTTATGGACGCGGGATAACCGATCTATTGCGCGAGATGCCAAATTACATTAGCATTTTCAAGAAAATGGCAGCATACAGGCTATTCCATGTGAAACAGCCGATGTACGGATCCGTTGATGTGAACAATGTCTGCAACCTTCACTGCACGCACTGCTACTGGTGGCTCAACCGGAAGGAGGAGCAGGACATGTCTGTCGACAACTGGAAGGGCATAATCAGGGACACCTTTAACAGGCAGCACATCTTTGTGACCACGCTGGTGGGCGGCGAGCCAACGCTAAGGCCAGATATAATCGAAGTCTTTTGCGAAATGATGCCCAAGCGAATCTGCGTTGTCACAAACGGCACCTTTCCTCTGAGGAGGTATGACGGGCTCTACTTCTACTGGGTGTCCCTGGACGGGACGGAGCAGGTCCACGACAGCATAAGGGGCAAGGGCACCTATGCAAAGATAAAGCAGAATATCTTAGATTACATCGCCGGGCCTCCACGCCATGGCAAACCGGCCTTCAAGGACATATGGCTCACGATGACCATCAACTCTCTCAACCATTCCACGGTCGAAGATCTTGCAGAGGAGTGGCGGGGCACGATCAACAAGATCGGATTTCAGTTCCACACTCCGTTCACAAAGGGCGACCCGCTGATCTTTCCGTTCGGGGAAGAGCGCAACAAGGTCGTCGACAAGATAATAGAGCTGAAGAGAAAGTACCCCAGCTACATAATCAACAGCGTCAAGCAGATTTCACTAATGAAGGGCAACTGGGGTGGCGTTGGTACAACACCTGTACAGTGCCCCTCGTGGGCCATCCTCTCACTTGACCACATGGGCAGGGTAAAGCAGCCGTGCTGCATCGGAAGCGCGGACACCAAAGGCCTAAAGCCTATATGCGAGGACTGCGGCCTCGGCTGCTATTCTGTACTGGTGGCGCAGGGAATAACAGGAAACTAGAGTCCAATTTTCCTGTGGCGTTCATGCTCCTCCCTGCGATAGAATCATTCTTGTAGCTCCTTGTGCCCAATGCTATCGGAACACAATGTCAGACGAGGGCTAACGCGCGGACTGGCGAGCCGGTGGCACCCTGGAGTTTGAGCGGCGCTACAACAATCATGAAGCGCTTCTTTGCTATCCTGCTGACATTGCAGAGGTTCTCAACTGCAAGGACGTAGCTTGGAAGCAGTATGTTGTGTGCTGTAAACTTGCCGTCCGAGCCAGCGTCGATGCTGGGCCCGTCAATGCCCACAATGTTGACCTTCTTTCTTGCCAGATATCCCGCGGCATCCGCGGCAAGCCCGGGATTTTCAGTCATATAATTTCTATCCCTGATCCGTTTTTCCCAGCCTGTTGCAAACACTACCGCTTCTCCCTCTTTGATTTCTTCGCTTTCTATGTCGTCCAATTCAATTAGCTGGTTCGCCCTCCTGTGAACGTTGATCAGCAGCGCGCTGCAGACGAACCTGCTGGCAGGTATCCTGTCGATGCTGGGCATGCCGGGAGCAAAGTGCGAAGGCGCGTCCATATGGGTTCCCGTATGTGTGCTCATGAACATCGCTTCCGATTCGTACGTGTGCGTGGCGAATTTAGTCCAGGGGACAAATGCGGGCCGGGGAGAGCCCGGAAATACCTTCAACGAGGGCGATATCCGCAGCGTGAGGTCTATGGCCTTCATGCACTGTCTGAAGTCAGGCCGGATTTATAACGATGTTCTGCCATGTCACATGTCTCTGAAAGAATGACCGAAATTATTGCGATAGAGCGTAAGGTGGAGAAGAAAAAAGCATTCACTTGATCAACCCTTTCACATAGCTGGCGGCTGTCAGGGCCTGCTGTTCGTCATTGAAAAAGTGCGGAGCAGCCCTCACGGCCTTTTTCCCGCCGCCGATATCCCTTTCGGCGAATATTATCCCCTGCTCTTCAAGCTTTTTCACAATTGCAGATGACTCCGTGGTTTTGGGAGGCATGAAAGTTACTATCGAGGATCTGCGGTCTGCGTCGTCGGGTCCGTACATCTTGACGCCGGGAATTTTCTGGATCTCTTCGCGCAGAATTCCTGCAGCATGCATGTTGATTTGCCTTATCTCGTTGACGCCTATGCGCAGGACGTACCGCAAGGAAGACTCAAGCCCTGCTGCGCCCGGGTAGTTCCTGAAGCCGGCCTGAAACCGGGCAGGCATGTCGAGGCTTGCAATGACCTCGCTTTTGTCAGAGAGCCGGGCGGACTCGCCTCCTATAGCCCGGGGCTCTACGAGCTCTGCAGCTAGTTTGCTGCAGTAAAAGATGCCGATGCCTGTAGGGCCGCATAGCCACTTGAATCCCGGAAAGGCCATAAAATGGCAGCCGACCTTTTTGACATCTACCGGGATGGTGCCAGCGCTCTGGGCGGCGTCGACGCAGAAAAGCGCACCGGCTTTGGCAGCTATTCTTCCAGCGTTTTCAAGAGGCATTATCGCTCCGGTGTTGTAGAGAACGTGGCTCATCGTGATAAGCCGAGCACCTTTAGCAGCCTTTTCAAGGTCTCCCAGATCAAAGCAACCATTTTCGTCGACAGCGAGCGCCGCGAGCTTGACGCCATGTTTTTGCGATGCTGCCAGCCACGGGAAATAATTTGCGTAGTGCTCGTGCCTGCCGCCGCGCACGACAATTGAATCGCCTTTATTCCATGTAATGCCGCTTGCGACAGTGTTCAGCCCCTCCGTTGTGCTCTGTGTAAGCACAACTTCGTCTCTGTCGCAGTTTATCAGGTGTGCTACGCGGTTCCGGAGCTGGTTTAGCAGCGACGTGATGTACTCGGCCGTCTGCGATGAATCCGGCCCATTCTCCGATAGCCTTAGCAGGAAATCGGTCATGGCTTTGATGCTTGAAAGAGGCATCGGGGCGATCGCCCCGTTGTTCATGTATATTGTCCTTCTAGTGACGGCAAAGTCTCTTCGGATCGCCTCGTCAATTTCGCTAATCATATCCAATATATTCAGCCACTGCGATTCCAGATACAGTGGATTTCCGGGGGATTCTTAGCTCGCGTTGCTTAAATACGCTGATGTTCACAGACCCGTACGCCAAACTCTGTTTCACAGCTCTTCTGGCGTCCCAGTTCGAAAGAACCATTTATCTCGATCTCGACACCACGTTCACGGCGTATTTTCGCGCAGGACTCGTCAAGACAGAAAACGTGATCGATATCTACCTCCCGTCGGATGGCAGGCTCGTGCCCATGATAAATGACGTACTCGCATCGCTGCCATCAAGCGGGATCGTGATTTTTGATTCCGTCAACAGCTTTTACAACCTTTTTCGGACACAGGAAAAAACGATGGGAAGCCTGAACCGCCTGCTGTCCGTCATTCTGATGCTACTCGTCCGCCGGGGAGTCGACAGCGGCGTGCCGGTGCTCGCCACAAGCATGCTTCGTTACAGGAATGCCGCAGGATGGGTTCAATCGCCCGCAAGCCGGCGGCTGTTGCAGAACAAGAGCAGAGTCAAGTTGAAAGTGGAAATGGGGGAGGCCGAGGATTCGCTTGTGGTGAGGATCGTCGAGCATGACTCGATTGCGGCAGAAAGCGAAATCCCATGCAATTACACCGCCGTGATCAGAGCTTGACGCCTACAAGCATGAAGCCTACGAGCAGCGCAATCCCGATTGCTCCGAATCCCGAAATCAGAAGCGCCTGCTGCGCCTTTGGGTTCATTGATCTTCCCGACTGGTAAAGCATGAACGCACCGCCCATTCCAATGAACAGGAGGAGCGTGATCACAATGGTCTCGCCTGTTGTCTGGACCGTCCGGCTGGGCACAATGAATGCCCTTATGTTCTTTCCTTCTATTAGGGAATTTATCAAGCCAGAGCTGAGAGTGAAAAACACGGCAAGGTACGCGATAGCAACAATTCCGGCTGCCTTTGAGGTGCTAGTAAGCATAAGCGTGTCGTTAAAATCCTTAAAATCCTATCTATAAATAAACCTTCCATGGCTCCGCAAAACAAATGTGCTGCCTGCCATCGCGAAACCCTTGCAGGCAAGAAATATTGCCTACACCACTCCAAAGCATTCCAGAAACTTGCACAACACTACGATGCCTGGGTGCAGGCGTACGGCGAGATCTCCAGGCGAGACTTTATGGACAGGCAGCTAAGAATGAGCGAAACAGGAAGCTGGATAAGGGAAGTGATAGAAGTCGAGCGAGCAGATTAGGTATAGAATCAAACTATAGAAAAAGAACTCATCGCCTATATCTATGGGCAAGCAGCACCATTATCTGCGAAGAATGGTTCACTGCCCAAGGTGTGATGGTCAGGTAATCCAGTGTGTCGTGCGTAACCTGATCGGCCAGGTTGACGAGTGGATGTGTCTCCGGTGCGGCGGGCGTTACAATATTGACGCCCTGAAGAAGGCCATACTGACGGTTTAATTTCTACTAGTAGAATGTTCCGGGTGATATCACCGGTTTACCTATATCTTTGTGCCTTGCGTGACAATACGTAAGGGCACTTGCAGGATGATTCTCACGAGCAGTACTACTTGATGGGAGAGCTGGAATCGCTTGGGCTGACAAGCATTCGCCTAAACGAATTCAACAACAATCTTGAGCTGAAAAGGCTGGTCAATGCGATCAAAGAGGATCTGATCGCTGAATACCGCCGCTCGCGCAAGTAGTGATTACATAAATGTCTGTTTCCGGAGCACCTCCGTAGCAGATATCACGGTAAATCATCATGCATATTCCAGCGCTGTCTGCAGAGTTCCGCGCTCAACGGACTGGATCATGTCCTCCAGCATCATTGTCATTTCGTCCTTTCTAATCATGCCAGATTCGATGCACCTTTTTATCATGTGCCCCAGCAGCTGCTCGAACACATCCCTATTTTCCCCATCGGCCAAGCTGCTCATGCGAACTGCATATTGATAGCGAAGGTATTAGCCGTTGGCATGTCAATTTGCGTACATATTCTTGATGTTATGTAACACCAGTTACAGATCTTTACGGCATCGATGAGCGCCAATACGTCAGAAAAATGTGTGGAGCTTGCTAGCTCCTAAGGTTTGTTCTGCAAGATATCAGCAGACAATCACATGTCCATTCCGCCCATTCCACCCATACCGCCCATGCCTCCCATCCCTCCGCCTGGCGGGCCGGGTGGACCGCCGCTTGACTTGCTCGAAGCGATCACGTCGTCGATCCTCAGGATCATACACGCTACCTCTGTGGCCGACTTGATTATCTGTTCCTTGACGACAAGTGGCTCCACGATGTCCAGCTTTGACATATCAGTTATCTTGGCGTTCCTCGCGTCAACGCCGGTCCATTTGCTGCCCTTGCTCTGCTTTGAACGAAGCTCGGTCAGCGTGTCAATCGGATCCATGCCGGCATTCTCTGCCAGCGACAGTGGTATGACTTCCAGTGAATCCGCAAACTTCTCCGCCGCCAGCTGCTCTCTCCCGGAAAGCGTACTTGCCCACTCCCGCAGCTTTGCGGCAGCATAGGCCTCTGGAGCACCTCCACCTGCAACAATGAGCGGCCTTTCAAGAACATCCTTTGATACCATCAGTGCATCGTGCACAGAGCGCTCTGCCTCGTCGACGACTCGCTGCGATCCTCCGCGTATCAGGATCGTAACCGACTTGGGGTGCCTGCAGCCTTCAACAAAGACCCACTTGTCAGTCTCCACTTTTCTCTCTTCGACAAGATCCGCTGATCCCAGGTCCTTTGCGGTCAGGTCGTCCAAGTTGTTGACAATTCTCGCGCCAGTTGCGCGTGCCATCCTGGTCATGTCGCTTTCCTTGACCCTCCTGACGGTCAGCACGTTAGCCTTTGCAAGGTAGTGCTGTGCAATATCGTCGATTCCTTTCTGGCACACGACAACGTTTGCGCCGCTCCCCACCACTTTGTCCACCATTGACTTTAGCATCCTGTTTTCCTCATCCAGGAACATCTTCATCTGGTCAGGCGAGCTGATGTTTATCTTGGCGTCAAACTCGGTCTTCTCAATTTCGAGCGCCGAGTTTATCAGGGCGATCCGGGCTTTCTCTATCCTCTTTGGCATCTGGCCGTGCACGACCTCTTTGTCAAGGACGATCCCCTTGATCAGAGTCGTATCGCGCATGGAGCCCCCGGCCTTCTTCTCCACTTTGATATCGTCTATGTCAAGCTTGAACCCAGAGTCAGTTTTTTCAGCCACTGCAAGCGCGGCGCCTACCACCAGATCCGATATTTCGGCGGCGTCCCGCGAAACAAGCTTCGTCTGCATCGATGTCCTGGCTATCCTCACCAGCTCCTCCTTTTCGTTGCCGGCGATTTTTTGTGCAATGCTGTTCATTACTTCAATGGCCTTCGTGGCGCTTTTCCTGTAGCCGTCAACGATTATCGTCGGATGGACGTCTTTGTTGATCAGCTCCTCGGCATTCTGAATGAGGGCACCTGCAAGAACCACAACAGAAGTGGTGCCGTCGCCTACCTCGTTGTCGGTGGCCTTGCTTATCTCTACCATCATCTTCGCTGCCGGGTGCTGCACGTCAATTTCCTTCAGAATCGTTGCCCCGTCGTTTGTGATCGTCACGTCGCCAAGGGTATCGACAAGCATCTTGTCCATGCCCCTAGGGCCAAGTGAACTTCTTACTACCTCGGCAATCAGTTTCGCCGCAGTGATGTTATTCTTTTGGGCATCGCGGCCCTTTGTCTGCGAAGATCCTTCCTTCAGAATCAGCACTGGAACTCCTCCAGCTGAACCTTGTTGTATTGACATTTCCTTACATTCCTCCTAAAATTGCGAAAATAGTTGACTCTGGCGCGATATTTTAAACTTACTACATGGGGGGCTATTCCTCTGAGAGCCTTATTCTGGCAATGCCGTTGAGGTAGTGTATGTACTTGACTACGGGATTGACCGCCGTCTCGGGAAGCTTGGCAAGAAGCTCGTATTTCCGGGAGCCATGCGCCATGATCCTCACCTGCCTGGTGTCAGATTCGTAGCGCGCGCTTATGTCAGAAGCATTGGACACCCCGCGGATTTCTGCAATGACTTCGTAGTAGCCAGGACCCTCGATTACCTCGGGGACTGTGGGGGACACATCTTCGATCCTCGGCCTCGATTTTCTCGCCATCGGGTTCCATGATGCGGGCTTCAGAAACCCTCCCTCTCCCCCGGGGTGGGCACCCCGGTATTTCAGCGATTCCGGCAACGCCCTCCATGCAAGGCCGGCTGCCACGCCGGCAACAAAGCCTCCGATGTGGGCAAGGTAAGCGACGCCGCCCCCCGCTTGGCCCAGCACGGTAAATATCACCTGCATTACAAACCAGAACGGGATGTATACAAGCACCGGTATCCGCACAAAGTAGATGAAAAATACCGCTATTGCTGTAAGGATTTTTGCTCTCGGGTACATCACAAGGTACGCGCCAAGGATCCCAGATATTGCTCCCGAGGCACCGACCGCAGGGATGTTTCCGCCCCCTGTTGACACCGCATAGGCGCTGTGGGCAATGGCTGCCACCGCTCCCCATGCCAGGTATATCGCCAGGAACTTTATCCTGCCGTACCTGTCCTCGATGTTGTCACCAAAGA
Organism: Nitrososphaera sp.; assembly: GCA_050748985.1. Classification (GTDB taxonomy): domain Archaea; phylum Thermoproteota; class Nitrososphaeria; order Nitrososphaerales; family Nitrososphaeraceae; genus Nitrososphaera. The sequence continues at coordinate 8,140 of JBOGQL010000153.1, forward strand.
CGAAAAGAAAAACCATGTTACCAATGATGTGGGCGATACCGCCATGCATGAACATTGACGTAATGATCGTGGGCGCGCTTGCAGGAAAGTCGTCAAAAAGGCGCTGAGGCACGGTGCCATACGTAAGGAACATTTCCTCCACGGCCTTCTGATCGGAAAAAAGCCCGGTCGTCACAACCTGCCAGATGAAAACGCTGACGTTTACTCCTATCATTCCATAGGTGAGCCACGGCCTTCCATGCATGCGTTCCGTGTCGTCATGGATTGGAAACATTATGCGCGAGTCACCTGTAGAGCGTACCATAAAGAAATAAGTCTTTGTGCTAAAAGCCAAATGGGTTCCTGTTCGGCATGTCGCCCCCTTTTTCTCTGTGCGCCTTCTTCATGTGGCGCTTCATCCGTTCCTTGTCGTCAAATGTCATGTCGCAGTGTTCGCACTTGTATATCTTGACCTCATCCGTTTTCCTGCCGAACAGACCCAATGGAAGCCATCCCTCCGCCGCCTTGATTAAAGTTCCGATCGCCCTTATAATGAGATGTTGTCATAATTTCATACCATACTAATCTTATATCCCGACCTCATGGTGGATATTTCCAGTAGATCCATGTTTGCAGTCTTCTCTCACCTTGCGCGACCGGAACTGGGCGTGGTTCCTTGTCCCATTGAATGCCAGCTCCACCGGAATGTCAACGATCATTCCGATATACATTCTGGCACTCGGAGGTCATGTAAGGGAGGTTGCGATCGCTGCGTTTCTTTCTAATCTGGCAATGACGCTGGGCGCTGTCTTCTGGGGCAGGTTGATTGACGCCCTGCACTGGAGAAGCACGATAATCGTCATCTGCTCCGCCGCGGTTGCCGTAACTGCCGCGTCGATGTATATTGTGTCAAGCATTCCGATATTGCTGGTTCTCTCTGCCCTAATAGGGTTCTTTAGCGTGGGCCCTGCCCCCGTGACGAACCTGCTTGTAATGGAAAAATCAAGGAAAGAGGAGTGGCTGAAAACGTTCAGTTGGACGTCGCTCACTAGCGCGGCGGGGCTTGTAATTGCCATGGCGGCCGGATACTTTTGGCTTATGCAGTACGACATACAGTCATACGCGGCCGGCTGTTCGGTAATTGCTATTTCATCGGTTGTACTGACTGTGATTTTTGTCAAAGATCCTCCGTCAAGGTTTGAGAGGGCAGCTCTTGTCAGATGGCCCTCGCTGATCTACCGGCTCAGGCTTGTGCCGGTCATGTTTCTCAAGCCGATGTCGGACCTGTCAATCGCTAGGCTTCGCCGGAGCGCGTCAAGGAAGGAGTTTCTGCTCTTTGCGGGAACTGGACTCTTCTTCCTTTCCGGTAGTCTAATGTTCACGGCGTATATCCCATTTCTAAAAGACAGTGGAATTACCGACTCGGAAGTGTTCCTTGCCTACACGATACTGCACCTCTCAAAAATTTTCTTCCTTCCGTTCAACCACAGACTGGTGGGCAGAGGCGGCGAGGAAGCCTATGGCAGGCTTGCGTACATCCCGAGGCTATCTGGAATCACTCTCGCCGTCGGCGCCGCCCTTCTTTTGGCGGGAAATCCCATGTCGATTCTGCTTATTACTCTCTGCGCATTTGTAGCTACCGAAATAGGCTACAGCATTTGGAGCACCACTACGAGCTCATCACTGCTCAGGATAATACCCACTGGACATGAAGGAAGCCTTCTTGGAATCAACAGCGCGTTTGTAGGCGCCGGGCTGCTGATCGGCTCACTAGCTGCCGGCGAAGTGTCTGCGGCTTTTGGCTACGCTGCGACGTTCTCAGTGGCAATCGTGATCGCCTTGGCATCGTTCTTGATTATGAGCAAGTTTTTCAAAAAGACTGTCGTGGTTGCCAGAGCCACCGCGTGATTATTCCATGACGATCATGGTCAGCGTGGATTTGACGCCGTTCAGCTTTCGGAGCTTCCACGTTATGGTTTCCTTAACTTTTTCCATCGTGTCAGCCTCAACCTGAGCTACAATGTCGTAGACACCGTAAACTTGGTAGACTTCCTTGACACTTTCGAGTTTTTTCAAGTCGCCAACAAGCGAATCTTCACTTCCAAGTTCTGCATTCATGAGAACGAAAGCCTTTGGCATATGCGATCCTAATGAAATCTGATGTATAAAAGTATGATCTATACTTGATACTGTTCGATTAAGGTACATAAATTCACGAGAGTGAGATCAAGCATAAGAATGGGTTGAGCTAAAGCTGGCTGAATCGTGACCTTCGAATCAATAATACTGTGGTACGTTCTAGCCCTCGTTGGCTTTATCGGGCGTGGTTGTTCGGTTCGGTTGGCATCATGCAGCATTTGACGATGGCGAGATCACATGTTCTGTGCGTTCTAGC
>JBOGQL010000154.1:0-6703 GCA_050748985.1 Nitrososphaera sp.
CGCGTCTTCATCCTCCATGACCCTCGTTATGATTGGGGATATTGATTTGCGGTACGATTTTGGGCCCATCGAGTATAGATACGGGTTGAAGCTCGGAACTACTACAATGTCAACGGCACCCGGTTCAGAAAACAGAGCCTCCTTTTTTGCGTGAAGGTATATCCATACACGTTCGCCGCTTACAACGCTGCCCCGCTTCAAGAATATTGGATGCAGGTGGCCCATTACTATGCGACTAACGTGCGCCCTGACGTTCGAAGGCATGCTGTGGCCGTGCACAAGCAGAGTGTCGTCAAGCCTCATTCCCTTGCTGCTGATCACGTTGACCGACGGAGGTACCAAGTGGCGAATGTTGCCGTCATGATTTCCCGGAACAAGATATACTTCTAATTCAGGTGATAGCATCCTCAGGAATGCCGGGATTTCGTCCCACTCTTGCTTGCTTATCGTGCCGACGGTGTGCTTTACGTCCCCAAGAAGTATGACTCCATCAGCTCCCTCCGATCCGGCCAAATCCTTCAGCTCCGCAGCCATCTCATTTACAAGGCTTGAACTGAGGGTGATTCCTTTGGACGCAAGTTCTGCCTCAATCCCGATGTGCAAATCCGACACTGCAACGTACTTCTTCCCCTCCGGGCTTCCGAGCAGAAGAGCGGCGTGGGGATGGAGCGGTCGAACATACATGCTGTTTTTTTATATACCGCGGCGCGACCAAATAAACCAGCCGCATAATGTCCGACTTACGCGCTGACAATGCAGTAATGTCAGGCAGTGTCAAGAAGCTAGTGTTCCGGCCCAGTGAAAAAATACTTTGGATGGTTGTGGGCAGGGATAACGAGCACTGGAGTGACCCCGAGCTCGGGTTTTGCTCCTGCAGGGACTTTTACTTCAACACACTGTCTGGTGGCGATGAATGTTACCATTTAAAGAGCGTTAGAAAGTCTATTCGCGATGGAGGGTTCGTGGAGATCGAATTTCACGACAGCGAATACCTGCAGGTCCTCCAGGCCATTTCAGAGGACCACGCAAGCTTGCTGGGACGCCGATGAAACCTGAACTGGGAATTCAATCAAACATTTTATTATCGGACGGTTTCTAAAGCGCTGTGACCCGCGGCGACAAAAGCGATGTTCTGATTGTAGGCTCTGGCGGCAGGGAGCACGCCCTTGGATGGAAAATCTCCCGGAGCTCGCATGTGGGAAAGATCTACTTTGCTCCGGGCAACGGCGGCACCTCTGAAAATATCGGCATCAACCACAATGATATTGACAAACTAGTCGCATTTGCAAGAGGCCGAGAGAGCCTGGTCACAATTGTGGGACCAGAAGAACCGCTTTCACTTGGGATCGTCGACGCTTTTTCCAATGAGGGGCTGAAGATTTTTGGTCCAACAAAACGCGCGGCTATGCTGGAATCAAGCAAGGCGTACGCCAAGGAGTTCATGCGCGAAGCCGGGATACCGACCGCACCCTTTGCAGTATTTACCGAAGTGGCAAAGGCCAGGGATTATGTTTTGGGGCGAAATACGCCATTGGTAGTCAAGGCAGATGGTCTCGCAGCCGGTAAGGGAGTTGTGGTATGCGACGACGCTGAGCAGGCGATGGTGGCCATAGACAGCATGATGGTAAAAAGAGAATTCGGCGCTGCAGGCGACAAGGTGGTAATCGAAGAACGACTTGAAGGTGAGGAGGCCTCATTCATTGCAATCTGCGATGGCAAATCGCTAATCCCGCTAGCCTCGACCCAGGACCACAAGAGAGTGTTTGACGGAGATAAAGGTTCCAACACAGGCGGCATGGGCGCCTACTCCCCCGCCCCCGTGATAGATTCTGAGCTCCACGACAGGATTGTAAAGGATGTTATGGATCCGGCAATCCGCACCATGAAGCAGCGCGGGGCGCCATTCAAAGGGTTCCTGTATGCTGGGATAATGGTTGATGAAAAGACGAACAAGGCTACTGTACTAGAATTCAACGCCAGAATGGGCGACCCGGAATGCCAGCCGTTACTGGTGAGGATGAAGTCCGACCTGTTCGAGTATATCGACGCGGCAATTAGCCAGAGCCTTGACCAAATGCCCCCAATAGAGTGGAGGAGTGAGACCGCGGTTTGTGTAGTAATGGCATCGAGAGGATACCCCGGCAAATATGAAAAAGGCAAGGTAATCGAAGGGCTCGAATCTAGTCTGGGTGCTGACGTCATGGTGTTCCACGCAGGTACTGCACGGGATTCGCAGAACAGAGTTGTGACTAACGGCGGTAGAGTGCTTGGGGTAACCGCACTTGGGAGGGATGCTGCACACGCTGTAGACAACGCTTACTCGGCAGCTAGAAAAATCCGCTGGGGGGAAAATGATCATCACTATAGAACAGACATTGGAAGACGGGCAATCATGCGACAGGCGTGATGAGGCGGCCCTCGGTTGCCACAGCATCAACCCTCATGTCCTGCCTACCGTGGGGGAGCCTTTCAACTACCTGGAACGAGTATGCAAGCCCTACGGAGAATGTCCGATGCTCGAGCAGGAACCTGTCGTAGTAGCCCTTCCCGTAACCGAGCCTGTATCCCGTCCTGTCATAGGCTATTCCAGGAACAATGATTAGGTCCAACCCGGTGATTTTTCCATACGGCAGCGGCTCCATGATCCCGAACCGGCCCTTCACTAGATATTTCGCAGCCGACATTTCATAGAACGCGATTTTGTCGCCCTCTACAGTCGGAAGTGCGACCTGCTTGCCGAGCTCCTTGGCCTTCCCGATAATAACGTCGGTCCTTACTTCAGAGCCGAAGGCGAAATACGCCCCTAAGCTCTTGGCAGATTGGAAGAACTTACTCCTCAGCACAGAATCCTGAACGGATCTGCTCCGCCTCGCTATCTCCTCTGGGGTAAGAGCATTACGCCTACCAAGTATCATTTGGCGCGTTTTTCGTTTGCCCTCAGGAAGCAGCTACCGGCTCATCTCTTTAGCGACAGAGGCCGCAGAAACGGTGTTCTTTAGAAGCATCGCCCTGGTCATCAGGCCGACGCCTCCGGGCACGGGTGTGATCCATGATGCCTTTTGGCTGACAGACTTAAAATCAGCGTCGCCAGTGAGCTTGTTGTCAAGGCGCGCTGTACCGATGTCAATGACAATCGCGCCGTCCTTTATCATGTCTCCTGTCAGTGTGAAACGATGCCGGTTGCCCACCGCGGTCACAACCAGATCCGCATCCTGCAGTTTCGCACCAAGATCCCTTGTTTTGGAGTGGCACACAGTAACAGTCGCGTCCCGCTCAAGTAGCATGAGTAAGAGGGGCTTGCCGACCAGCATGCTGCGGTTCACAATGACTGCACCCATTCCGGAGACATCAATCTTGTAGTAATCCAGCAATTCCATCACGCCGGACGGAGTGCAGGGTTTGAGAAGCGCCATGCCGTTCTGAAGCATGCCAGAATTATAGGGAGTCAGGCCATCCACATCCTTCAGCGGGCTTAACGCATTGATGATTGCAAACTCGTTAATGTGCGAAGGCAGTGGAAGCTGAACCAAGATTCCATGCACCAAATTATCTTTGTTTAACAGGCGCACCAATTCGAGCAGCTCCGCCTGCTGGACATCCGCCGCCAAATGATGGTCCCTTGTAGTGATACCCACCTCGCTGGCATCTCCCTGCTTGCTGCTTACATATGTCTCAGATGCCGGGTCGTCGCCTACAAGGACGGTAGCCAAGCATGGCAGGACTCCATCTCGCTTTAGCTCATCGACAGCCTTTTTGACTCTGGCTTTGACGTCAGCAGAGACAACCTTGCCGTCAAGAATCCGAGCTACCACGCATGTATGAGGAAATTTCACGCTCTATTTTGCTTTTCTGGTCATGCCCCATGCATGATTTCACTTGGCCGGCAGAATAGCAGTCAGTCCTTGTCTATCTCGACCTGCTCCAGCCGGTCGAGGGCCTCGACTATCTCGTTTTGCAGCTGCTCGATACTCTTTTCTTCCGATTTGGGCTTTTGCTCAACCGGGGCGGCACGCACTTGCATCGTCTCGGCGATGATTTTTTCTACTCTGGAATCCTCAGCAGAGGTAAAGCCGGATCTCGAGAGCTGCTGCAGCTTTTTGTCAAGTGCCCCGATTTTGTCCTCCAGGATTGCTGCCAGGTCGTTGCGCATCTCAGTGAGGTCGGCAAAGTCGGCAGTTGGTTGCAGCTGCACGATCTTTTGGTTCAGGACGTCGAGCTGCTGCTTGTACTTTATCAATAGCCTGTCCCTCTCTAGCCTGTCGATACTGCCCTCCTGCGAGGCTTCGTAAACTCTTGTGATCGCTTCTGAAGCCAGCGTTTTTTCAAACAGAAGCGATACAAGCTCTGCCCGAACAGAGCTGACCGACGGCTTGTGCAGAGCCTTCTTGTTGACATCATAACGAGCTCTGGCCAACCTGTCAAGGACCGCTGCAGAGACTGCGCCCGCGACAGAAGAGCCTGCGATGAGGGCGATTTCCAAGGACATTATTTTCTAATCGCTGATCTTCTAGAGCGGGCAGAAAAGCTTTCTGTTGATATTAAATGACCTGCCGCTTAATCCAATCGTACCCGCGGATTCTCGGACTTGGGTAGCCGCATTTCGCACATCGCTTGCCCCGCTTGTGGTAAGAATTATGCCCGCACCTCCTGCATCGAATGTGGGTCTTTTTGCGGGTGAACTTGCCCATCGAGGTAGTTCCTTTAGTCATGCGTCATGACCCTACCTAAGCTGGAGGGGGCGAAATTATGACTACGTTGTCTCCCCTGACAACAATAGTGCCCAAGTCGTTAGACTTGCCCTCTTCCAGGATTTCTACCGACTCTTCGAGAAGCAAGTTCATATGCTGATCAAAACCGTGAAGGTTCCCCCTGATGACTTTTCCACCCTTTAATTTGATAAGTACAACTTTTCCCAGGCTCTCATCCAGAACCTTCACCGCCATATCTACCGACAACGAATTCTACCTACACGTAGAGCGTGACATAGGCATATATTAAAATTTCATTTCGCACGCGCTATCGACTGCTGTCTCGTTGACCGAGCTCGTTTATGGTCCTTGTTAGGCTCGCAGTGATTTCCTGTATCCACTTTTTCCCTTTATTTGCGGATGCCTTTCTTGGATCACCCCACACGCCATTGCCGGTTAACTTTGGAAAGGATCCAGGCGCGGTTGTCATGCTGCTATATGCTGCCTTTGACTTCGAGAGCCTTTTTGAATTCGGCCGAGCTTTGTCCATACGTACGAGCTCTGGCGCTATGGCAAGCACCAGCGATGTTTCTACTTCTCCCGCGTGGTCAAACTCGTGTTCCAGCGCATGCCAATAGTGTACTGTGTGAACACTTGTTTTTATCGGCATGCTGCCATGAAGTTCCTGGGCAATATACTGGAGTGCTCCCACGTTGCCATGATGCCCGTTCAAGATGATTATATCCCGAATTTTGTTCTCGGCAAGCGATATACATGCATCGCGAACTAGCGTGGAAAGCGTGGCATTACGAATGGATACATTGAACATGGGCTTGTGCTCAAATGACACACCGTACGGAATTACAGGAAGCACGTACGCGCCCACATTCTTCGCAACGAGTCCCGCGATATGCTCTGCAATGACCGAGTCGGTAGACACAGGCAGATGCTCGCCGTGCTGCTCGAGTGAGCCGACTGGAATTATTGCCCTCTTGGTCTTTTTGAGCGTCCTCCGAAAATCAAACTCGCTCATCCCAAAAACCGGGATAGACATATCTTCTTGAGCGACCTCGCCCTCATTAAGAACTTTGTCTAGCAGATGATTTCGCGGTTGCGGCCTGCTCGTCAAGGACATAAACCCTGCCCCAGTATACCTCGAGCCTATTTTCTAGGTACATCTTTACCGCCTCAAGCAGCGTGTCGGCTTCCAGCTCTTGGCCCTTCTTCTTGATGGTATCCAGCGTATCACTGTTTAACACCTTGAACGATTCCTGGCAGATTATGGGTCCTTGGTCGAGATCCTCAGTTACAAAATGAGCGGTGCATCCGACTATCTTTGCCCCCCTTTCGTACGCTTGGACGTAGGCATACGCTCCAGGGAAGGCTGGAAGAATCGATGGATGGATATTCAGTATCCTGTTTGGATAGCGCCATACAAAATTTGGCGTCAGGACTCTCATATAGCGAGCTAGCACGATCAAGTCTATGTTGTATCGTTCGATAAGCTCCAAGATCCCGTTTTCTGCATCTGTCTGGTCGGTGTGGAGTACGGCGTGGAACGGGATGTTTGCGTCATCTGCAACAGGCTTCAAGGTGTTGTCGCTTCCGATTATGACCGACAGGTTTGCTTTTATCAGCCCCTTCTTCTTCGCTTCAAGTATCTTTGTAAGGCAGTGGGGCTCTTTGCTTACAAAGATGGCGACGTTCCGCGGCCTGTTGGGCTCTTGATAATGCACTCTTATTTCCATCGAAAGCTCGCTCTCGAGCTGCTTCAGTCCCCTGTCGAGCTGCGCCCTATCGATCTCCGCAAATGAGGCTTCGAGCTGCATGCCGAAGAGTCCGCGCACGACGTTCTGGCTTATTTTTTCGATGTTGCCTGCATTCTTGAAGATAAAGTTCGTAATGGCCGCCACCACGCCCTTCCTGTCCTTCCCGATGACCGTCACCTCGATTATGGTCTTCCCCTTGGCCGAAACCATCGCGAGCTGTTAGCTCTTCTAGAAGATAAATAAATC
>JBOGQL010000155.1:0-5914 GCA_050748985.1 Nitrososphaera sp.
AAGTAGGGATGGGAAGGGCAAAGACTGTCAAGGAATCTCAGGGTTCATCCCAGGAAGAGCAGGGATTGCCAAAATGGGCTGAAGATGAGATCAGGTCTGTCCAGTTTGATAAGCCCGAAATTATCACAAGGACAGGTTACGTTCTTGACATTTACGAAGGCGATTTCAAGATCGATATCCAGGTTTACGAGCCAATGCCAGATGGTCGCACGATTATTGAAGGCCTGGATGTCCCCAGATCGATGAAAATATCGGACTTTGTGAAGGGCGTTGTTTACGAATTCAAGGTGAGTTGTTTCACCGGATCTTTGAGCTCCAAATTAGTCGAGCTTCTCAAAACAAAATTCAATCTCGACATGATAGCAATCTACAAGTTTGAGCTCAAGGAACTCCAGCTCATGGATGTTGAATCAGACCTTCCTTCGTCCGCTTCTGTCGACGAAGAGAGTGACGACTGAAATTAGTTGTTTTCGACTCATGCAACGCCGCCATCCTCACGGGTCGAGGGGGGACCGTCATATCCAGAAGGTGGACGTACTTGAGCCGCCGGGACTTTGCCAACCGCTAGCTTCATCAGGGCAATCCACATCATGACCAGAGGCACGTGGTAGGTGGCTATTCTCCAAGCAATTATTACGTTGAGCTGCGAATCCTGAGTTATCGTACCCAGGTCAGGAATCACCCTCAGATTTGAAATATATGCCCAGATTCCAAGCTCTGCAAGCCCAGATCCGCCGATTGTTATCGGGAGACTGGCTACCGCAGTCGAGGCTGAAATAGCCATCAGAGCATCAAGGAATCCAATGTTCGACTCGACCGCATTCGCTAGAACCAAGAACGATAGTCCCTGAAAGACGAAGGCGACGAGGGTTATGGCCATTCCAACTGCAAAAATCCTGATCGCCTTGGTGGTGTTGAAATTCTCCCTGCTCATCTTGCAGAGATCCGCTATTGCCGAGTTTGTTGTGCTGATGTACTTTTCAGCCTTTTCCCTTGCTATGAACCGTTCCGCTACCCTCTGTGAAAAAGCCGGAAGGCGCAGGTTGCGTTTTGCTGAAAAAAGCACAAGTGACAGCCAGACAGCAAAGGTGGGGATCGTGACAAGGATCACCGCAATGCCCACGAGGCTTCCTCCCCTGTAGATCGCAAGCCCGCCTGCGATGAACGCAAGGATCGAGCCCACAAAAACGTCGGAGATAATTTCCATGGTTGTGACCCACGCTGCCTTGCCCGGTGCCACCCCGTTTCTGGAGAGCCACGCGATTCTGACGAATTCTCCTCCAACGTATGACGGCGTGGTCTGGGTCACGAATTCGCCGGCGAGCCTGGCTGACAGCGTCTTGCCGGTAGAGCTTACGTCGTAGCCTATGAACTGCTTGATGAAGTACTTAAAGCGGACTGCTTGGAGCATGATCTTTGTGATGCCCGCAGCTGCCGACGCGATGAAAGGCACAAGCCCTACCGCAAAAACATCTTGCGGCGAAACATTGGTGGTCAGCCAGAGTATGATGAAAGGCACAAGGCTTGCGGGGATGGCAACAAGTCGCCAGTTCAACTTGTGCAGAACATAAACTGAGTGATATAATAACCGATGTGTAAAACAGATATACGCGTTCACAGACCCTCCTGATGTTAGGACTTGAAAGCGATCTTTGTCACCGGTACGGCCGGAGCTGGCAAATCGCTTCTTACGTCGAGGTTGCTTCAGTGGTACAAGGACAATAATGTATACCCTGTAGGCCTCAACCTGGATCCTGGCGCGGTCAACCTGCCGTACGGACCTGACGTTGATGTCCGGAATTATGTCGACATAGACACCCTTATGGACAGTTACGGGCTTGGACCCAATGGCTCTCTTGTGATGGCAAGCGACATGATAGCCACAAAGCTCGATGAGATCCAGAAGGAAGTGGACGAGCTCAACCCGGATTACCTGATAGTTGACACGCCCGGCCAGATCGAACTTTTTGCGTTCAGGGCCAGCGGCCCCTACTTTGTCTCCAATCTGCAGGCCGATGTCAAGGTTACAGTTTTTGCATTTGATGGCACGCTTGTGTCATCGCCCATCAACTTTGTGTCCGTGTCACTCCTCGCTTCGGCAGTCAAGCTCCGCCTAAAGACTGCCCAGGTCAACGTGCTCACAAAGCGAGACCTGGTGGTAGAGAGGCTCAAGGATATACTCGAGTGGGCCGGCTCGGGCTCTGCACTGGAGCACGCGCTCGACCACGAGAAGGAAATCGAGTATTCGCTGTTAAGCAAGGATCTAGCGCGCAGCCTGACGAAGACGGGCTTTGGACAGAGCATAATCGCGGTGTCCAGCCTCACTATGAATGGCATGGTCAACCTTACAGCCGCGCTGGCTCGCATTCTTAATCTGGGAGAGGATGGGTAACATGGCTGCCGTGGAGAAATCCCGCACTGCAGTGGCGCCATGCTCGACAGCCAATCTGGGCCCTGGCTATGACGTCTTCGGCCTGGCGCTTGACGCGTTCGAAGACCGGGTCAAGGTAACGGCGGCCAGGCGTTCAGGGACATCAGGGAATATTGCTATCAGAATGCTGGGCGACCAGCATGGGATTCCGGCCGCGGCGGCTTCCAACTCGGCCGGGCTTGTCGTGATGAAAATGTGCAAAGATTACGGGATCGAGGACATGGTTGAGGTTGAAGTCAGGAAGGGCGTGCCGGCCGGATATGGCATGGGAAGCAGCGCCGCATCGGCGGCGGCTGCGGCATTAGCCTTCAAGTCGCTCTACAATTTGAAGATTGACCGCAGCGCATTGGTTGAATATGCCGCGGAAGGCGAGGTGGCCAGCGCAGGCACAAAGCATTACGACAACGTTTCGGCATCAGTCATCGGAGGCTTTGTGATTTCAAGCGTGGCCGGCAACGAGAGGCGATTCATCAATATCGACCCGCCCCGGGATCTTGTGTTGACTGTAGCCATTCCTGTCTCGATGGCGGTCCCTGCGAAAAAGACCGAAGTGGCAAGAAGCGTCCTTCCAAATGAAGTGCCCCTTCGAGATGTCGTTCATAACGTTTCCGCGGCGAGCACCATAGTGGCCGGGTTTTCCATGGGTGATGTAGAGATGATTGCCAAGGGAATCGACGACGCAATTGTGGAGCCAGCAAGAAAGAGGCTGATCCCCGGCTATGACAATGTGAAGCAGAACGCGCTCGCGGCGGGGGCGCTCGCCGTTACGATTAGCGGCGCGGGTCCATCGGTAATAGCCTTCCTGAAGGGCACAAAAAAGTCAAAGGAAGTGGCCGCCGCGATGTCAGGCGGCTTCAAGAGTGCTGGAATAACAAGCAAGGCCGTTGTCTGCAGACCGAGCGGCGGCGCGCGGCTTGTGTGACTCTACTTCTTGCCCTTGCTCAGAAATGCCGACATCATTTTTTGTCGGTCCTCATGCGCAAAGCAGAGTGCCCAACCATAAATCTCCAGCCGGAGGCCCGTATCGAGATCAGAGTCCATTCCTCGGTTGACGAGCATCTTGCTGACCTTGATTGCGGTAAAACTATTCTTTGTTATCTCTCTTGCTAGAGCAATGCATTGGTCCATCAGCTTTTTGTTCAGTATCTTGGCCACTTCGGCCGCCCTTTCTTTCTCTTTCTGTACGTCGCCTTTTGGAGCTTCGGGCGGTAGCGAGTCGTCGGCGCCCAGGCTCACGACATTGTTGACAAGGCCGATCTGGTGTGCTTCTTCAGCGGTAATCATTTTGCCGGTAAATATCATTTCCTTGGCCTTCGCCGGCCCGACCAGACGCATCAGGCGCTGGGTCCCGCCCCATCCAGGGGGAATGCCGATTGTAACTTCGGGCTGACCCATCTTTGCATTGCTGGAAGCTATCCGTATGTCGCATGCCATCGCAAGCTCGCAGCCTCCGCCAAGCGCGAATCCATTTACGGCGCCGATTACCGGCTTCTCCAGCCTCTCTATCTTGTTTATCACGGCCTGCGCGCTGGTGGCGTATCTTTCCGCCTGCATGGGATCGATATTGACCATATAAGATATATCGGCGCCTGCGCAGAATGAGCGTTCGCCTGCGCCCGTTATGATTACGACCTTGATGTTGTCATCAGCCGCAATGATATCGATCGTCCTTGAAAGGTCTGAAATGACGTCGCTGTTCACGGCGTTGAGCGCCTCTGGCCTGTTTATCCTTACTATAGCGATATCACCTAGCGGTTCAAGTTGGATGTACTTCATGCTGGACATATGCGGGATGTAGGGAAGATTACTTTGAATAAAATCTTATTGGTCTTTCTAGCGGGCGAGGGTTAAAAGCAGGCTAGATTTTTCTACTGTAGCGTAATGGTCCGGCTCCACCGATCAAACGCCGACAAAGTGGAGAATGCCGACATTGTGGTTCTTGGCATTCTCGACGAATCCAAATCGCACGCCAAACGAAAGGGGACGAGCAGGGGGCCCGATGTTTTGAGGATAGCCTCCAATGAATCAGAATACTTTGAACGCGGTGGAAAATTGATACCCACATGCCCCATGCGCGGAACATTCGAGGGCAAGAAAGTCTTTGATGCCGGCAACATTGACACTACTCTGGATTTGCAGAAGGTTGTATTTGACCTAGTATCGCACAAGAAATTCCCGTTCCTTGTAGGTGGTGATCACTCCCTCACAACAGAGGCGCTGAAAGCTTCCTCAGCAGCCGCCGGCGCCAGGCTCTCACTCCTCTATTTTGACGCCCATCCGGATTTTGTTTCCAGCGCGCGGAACTACTATGGCTCGGTGCTTACCGATTCCTCTCAGTCTCTTGACTTTGGATCGAGCATGCTTCTGGGAACGAGGGGAGCAGAGCCCGAGGAGCTGGTCAATGCACAAAGGGAGGGGCTTCAAATCCTGAGCCCCCTGGACATCGCAGAGCTTGGTATTCACAAAGTATCCGACATGATACTGGCAAGAACAAGAGGGACAATGGTTTACATTTCTGTGGATCTCGACTGCATTGACCCGGCATTTGCTCCAGGTGTATCTGTTCCTTCTCCAAGCGGTCTTTCAACCACGGAACTGATCTTCCTTTTGAACAAAGTACTGGCCGGCGGAAACGTGGTTGGCATGGACATCGTGGAGCTCTGCCCAGATTTTGACATCAACGGGATGACGGCCAGCGTCGCGGCACGGATATTGTCAGAATGCATCGCAGCTATTCCAGCAAGGTAGGAACCGTCCCAGCACCGGCTGGTTCTTCCAGAGGATTCTTCTGGTAGATTTCCTCCCATGGGATTTATCTATCCCACTGCTCCAGTCTAGACGGCGCACTTGAACAGGTCAGTGGCACTCTCAGAAGGCAGCGTCTCTCTCTTGTTTGTGATAGGCGCGATAGCCCTGATATTATCACTAGCTCTGATTCAGTACTCTGATTTTATTTCCAGACAAATTGTGGAACTCGCTAAAGATGATTTGCGAAGGACTGCAGTCATACACTCACATGATCTCGGAAGGTTGTTTGCCAACAAGATCGGATCGGTAACATCCAGTCTTGAGGTGGCTGCGAACCTACCGACGATACAGGACAATGAAATCGAAAGAGCTCGGGTTGCCATTAATGCGGCCCAAGATTCTACCTCCGATCTGACCAACTTTTACATGTGGCTCGATGATGAAGGTAAGATCGTCTGGATCAGCAACATAAACCAAACGACTTACAGAACAGTAAAGGGAACTGACCTCAGTTACAGGCCGTACTTTAGCGAGACCCGGGATAACCTAAAGACCTATTATAGTAGCGTCATAGACTCAAACGACAACGTGGCCAGGATTTACGTGGCCCATCCCATTGTTAGCCAGAAGACAGGCGAATTCCTGGGCATCATGTCCGCCGGGATCAGAGTAGACACTCTGGGAACGGTCCTGCAGAGCGAGCTGCTGCCGAAATCTGGCAGCTCAGTCGGCTTG